>JAYEHT010000202.1:0-10600 GCA_034659655.1 Candidatus Aerophobota bacterium
CAACCTTGGAGGCAAAACTCTCGACAAATTCCAGCTGAAACTCTTATTTGACGTAGAATGTGAGGAATAATCACAAAATATAATCAGCATCACATTTTGAAAATGTCGAGTTGTCCGAACCTCAGCAATTATTTTATTAATATTCCTTAAATTACAGTGTTTTTGCTCCTCTCTAAGGGTAATATCAACTTTTGTCCCAGAAATACGGTTTTTTTCAACCTTTTTTGCCGTTACATTGTAGCCAGAGATATTTAGTTTTTTAAATTCTTTTTTCAGATAATCGATATCCAAACCTATATCCATTAAGGCTCCCAGTATCATATCCCCGCTAATGCCTGAAAAACAATCAAAATACGCTACCCTCATTATCCTCACCTATTTATTAAGCTAGCAAAATACCCGGCACCAAAGCCATTGTCAATATTGACAACTGCCACACCTGGAGAGCAGGTATTAAGCATCGTCAATAAGGGACTGAGGCCTTTAAAACTCGCCCCGTAACCTACACTTGTTGGAACTGCAATTACCGGCCTTGAAGCCAGACCGCCTACGACACCTGGTAAAGCACCTTCCATACCTGCAACCACAATAATCACATTTGCTTTGAAAATCTTTTCTTTGTTGGCTAATAATCTATGAATGCCAGCCACTCCCACATCGTAAACCTTATCAACTTTGTTGCCCATTATTTGAGCAGTTACAGCAGCTTCTTCAGCAACAGGAATATCTGCCGTTCCAGCGGTAAGAATCAAAATTTTACCCCTTTTTAATTTTACCTTTTCTTTATTTATTACAAGAGTCTTCGCAATCTCATTATATTCTACATTCTTATAAACCTTTCTTACAGCATTATATACCTCTTTATCTGCTCTTGTTCCCAGAATATTATGATGATGCCTGGACGTAGCTTCTAAAATTTTCAGTATCTGGGGGATAGTTTTCCTCTGACAAAAAATAGTTTCCGGAAACCCTTTACGCAAGCTTCTATGGGTATCTATCTTTGCGAAATCTAAATCCTCGAAGGGAAGAGATTTTAGTTTATCCAAAACCTCCTCTGTTTCGATCTTTCCTGATTTAAAATCCCTCAATATTTTCTTTATCTTCTCTCTCATTTCTTAAAACACCTCGTTTAAGCTGCCTGCCCTATACCCTTCCATATCTAATGTTACATAAATAAACCCAAGCTTCTTAAATTTCTTGACTATATTATCCGAATGTCTCAGCACTAATTGAATGTTCTCCTTCTCTACCTCAATTCTTGCAATTTCGTTATGGTATCTAACACGCAGTTGTTTCACGCCCAAATTTCTTATAATATCTTCCCCCTTCTCAATTCTTTCTAATCTTTCTTTGGTTATTTTCACCCCATAAGGAAACCTTGATGCGAGACAAGCGCAGGTTGGCTTATCCCACGTATCTAAATTTATTTCCCTTGATAAATCTCTTATATCATTTTTAGTTAGCTTAGCATCCTTTAGAGGAGTTATGATATTAAATTCTCTTATCGCCTCCAAGCCGGGTCTAAAGTCTACCAAATCATCATAATTTGTTCCATCTAATATATACTTAATTCCTTCTTTTTTGGCTATCTCCTTTAATTTTGAAAATAATTCTTTTTTACAATAATAACACCTCTTAGGTGGATTTCGTTTGAAGTTTTCAATTTCTGTTTCTCTTGAATTGACTATAATGTGCCTAACGTCTATAAGGCGTGCTAACCTTTTCGCTTCCTCAAGTTCGGTTTTTGGATAAGTTGATGAAGCTGCTGTAACCACTATAACATTCTTCCCCAAAACTTCCCGAGCTACTTTGAGTAAAAAAGTACTATCAACCCCACCAGAGAAGGCTATAGCTACACTACCCATTTTTCTTAGTCTCTTTTTTAAATTCTTCATCTTAATAGTGGATTGTCGCATATGCTTAAGCCTATGTCTTTAGCTGAACGCAAAAGCGTCCATTATTAGTGGAAAGTTTTGTATAAACACTTCCCCTTTATCTACTAAAAAATTTTTGTTAAACTTACTACTGGCTCGGTCTGGACATCGCTACCAGCAACCCCTATCTCAATTCCTCTATGGAAAAGTCAATAAATAAGCACAGATAATATTCCCACCTATTATAAGTATAGTATGTTTTCTTGCTTATGTCAAAAATATGATTATAATTAAACCTAAATTCGGCGATTTGAATGGTATTTACTAAAGTTACTTTAAAACAACATTACAACCTTATCAGTTAAGAGTTTAGGAGCCAGAAGGTATAATGTGAAAGATAAAGAATTAAAAAGAGGAATTAAAGAAGGGATGCCACCTAAATTCTTCACAGATTTATTTGTATTCTGGCTGCTGAATTCTGATTAGCCTTATTCTATTCTGACTTCTGACTAATGGATTCTACCCACAGAGAGCTTTGATAGTTTACCGAATCCGGGTTAAAGAGAGATTTGTCATTGAAGCAAAAATGTGCTAAAATCTAAAATCTTTGCGTATGCGTAAAGGAGAGATTCGGCTGAATAAATGGCGAGTGGTAGTTGAAAAAGATGTGGATGTTGCATACGGTCTTGCTGGTGATGAGATACTATCTTATTCTGTAGCTCACAATAATTCAGCGCCCATTCTACATCTCTATAATTTCCTACCATCAGTAATTGTGGGAAGGTATCAAAATATTGAGGTAGCTGTTAATCTGGATGAATGTGAGAGAAGAAAGATTAGCTATAATCGACGTCACACTGGCGGGGGGACAGTGTTAATGGGTCCTGAGCAGTTAGCGCTTGGTTTTGCTATACCTCTAAATCACTCTAAAATAGATAGAAGTATCAGAAAATTTTTTGAGTTGTTGGGAGGAATACTTAGTAAGGCATTAGCTAAAATGGGAATAATTTCTTCCTTTTATCCCAAAAACGACATTGAAATAAGTGGAAAAAAAATTGCTGGTTTAGCTGTCTCCCGTGAGGAACGAGAAGTCTTTTTCTTTCATATGAGTCTTTTAGTTGATTTCGACATTCAGTTAATGTTAAAACTGCTAAATATTCCTCTGGAGAAAAATGCAGATAGAGGTATAAGTTGTTTTTCGCAGCGGCTAACTACTATTAGAAAGGAGTTAGGAGTCTCTGTTCCTCTGCCCACGGTCATCAACCTTATTGAGGAGACTTTTAGCGAGGGATTTGGAGTAGAATTTATTCATAATGATTTCTCCTCCTGGGAAAAGAAGAAAATCCAAGATTTGATAGAACATCGCTATAGCCAGAAAAAGTGGATATTTTCAATTAAACGCCCTTCTACCAAATTTTTCATTCAAAAGAAAACTCCCGGTGGTCTATTACAAATTTATCTAAGTTTATTAAAGGGAGTTATAGAGAATATTTTAATTACGGGTGATTTTTTCTCTACTACAAAAGATATAACTCGCATAGAGTCAGCTTTAAAGTGGACTCCTGCTGATAAAGAAGCCATAGAGAAAGTTTTAAATAAAGTTATGAGAGATAAGGAGGCTATTTATAGGGTGAGCGCTTCCACTCTTAGTAAAATTATACTGGAGGGTATAGAAAAATGAGTATTCAACAAAAAGAGGAAAGCCCAGAATACCTGCGATTAGGTTTAGGAGTAACAATGACTTTAGGTCTTAGACAGGGATTATTTTATAGAGATGCCAAGCAGTATTGTGCCAATCTGTTAATGACATATTCTGAGGGTTGCTTAGGCAATTGTGCTTATTGTGGATTAGCTAATGAGCGCTCTGGTAGATACGTAGAGAAAAGTTTTATTAGGATAGAATGGCCTACCTATTCATTAGAGAAGATAATTGATCGCCTGGAAAAATATGAAAACCGCTTTAAAAGAGTATGCATCTCTATGATAACCAATAAAAGAGCAACATCTGATTTAATTAATATAGCCACAAGAATAAAAGAGCGCATTAAATTACCTCTCTCCTTGCTAATCTGCCCTACTATTTTAGCAAATGAAGATTTAGTTAAGTTTCAACAGATAGGGGTAGATCGTATTGGCATTGCTGTAGATGCAGCTGCTAAAGAGCTCTTTGAAAAGATACGGGGAAGGTTGATTGGCGGCCCTCATCGTTGGCAGATTTATTGGGATACCATAAATACAGCTATAGATACTTTTGGGGGAAGAAAGGTAGGAGTTCACCTTGTAGTAGGACTTGGTGAGACTGAAGAACAAATGCTCCAAACTATTCAACGAATTCACAATTTAGGAGCAAGCAGCACTCTGTTTTCTTTCTTTCCCGAGGGAGGGTCCTTACTCGTTCACCGCCCTCAACCTCCTATTGGGCAGTATCGTCGCGTTCAACTGGGAAGATACCTTATAGATAAGGGATTAGCTACTGTCTACGATTTTTCTTTCGACTCAGCAGGTAAGGTTTTAAGTTATGGTTTATCTCAGAAAGAGCTGGATAGGGTGATAAATTCTGGCATTCCTTTCCAGACCAGTGGGTGCCCTGGATGCAATAGGCCTTACGCTAACAGCCGACCGGGTCCTAATATACGTAATTATCCTTTTTCTCTTACTAAGAGCGATATAGAAAAGGTGAGGAAAGAATTATGGATGGAATAGCTCTTAATTCAGCCTGGAGATTAGCCCGTCAAAATTTTGGTAATAGAGTATACTTTTATGCTCCCACCATTAAGAGGTATCAAACTGCTGAATATCAGAATAGAGACTCTCCTTTTTTTGTACCTGTTTCGGTTACAGGGAGAAGATGTCGTTTAAATTGCCAACATTGTCGGGGAATAATGCTGGAGAGTATGTATGCGGCTACTTCACCGAAAAAGCTATACCAACTTGCAGTTAGATTAAAAGAGAAAGGTTGTCGAGGGATGCTTATATCGGGCGGTGCAGCCCCTAATGGTGAAGTACCCTTGATCAAGTTTCTATCTATTATAGCTCAAATTAAGAAAGAATTAGGTTTTAAAATAGCGGTTCATACTGGTCTGGTTAGTTCAGAATTAGCAGACGGTCTAGCTGAAGCTAATATTGATGCAGCAATGATAGATATTATAGGAGATGATAATACTATAAGAGAAGTCTATCATTTAGATGCTTCTGTTGATAATTACGAATATTCTTTGAAGTATCTTGTAGAACGAAGTGTTAAAACATCTCCCCATGTGGTGATAGGGCTGCACTATGGTGAACTATTGGGTGAAGAGCGTGCTTTAAAAATCATATCCAGATACAAGATTGCTTCATTAGTGCTGGTAGTATTAAATCCTTTACCTCATACTCCTATGGCAAGGATTCACCCACCCTCTCTCGAGAAATTGTGTAATATTTTTATTAAAGCAAGGACAATATTTCCAGAAATTCCCATTCTTTTGGGTTGTGCTCGTCCCGGAGGGAAATATCGGTTGAAAATAGATAAATATGCTCTCCAATCAGGATTAAATGGTATTGCTTATCCTGCAGAAGGTATACTCTCTTATGCAAAAGAAATAGGTCTTAAGCCGACTTTCTCTGAGTACTGTTGCTCATTAATATTTGAGGAATTTTGACAAAATCTGCATCTAATGTATACTCACCACACATTTAAAAGCACTAATAATTGAAAAGGAATCAAGATGAAATTAAACCCCAAGAAAACTTCTCTGATAGTAGTAGATATGCAAAACGATTTTGCTCATAAAAAGGGGAGTCTTTATGTTCCTTCTACATCTAAGGTGATACCAAATATCAAAAAACTGATAAAAGAGATGAGAGAAAGTAAAGTCCCCGTCTTTTATACCCAGGATTGGCACAGACCTGACTGGATGGAGTTTAAGAAGTGGCCAGTGCATTGTGTTCAAGGCAGCTGGGGTGCTGAGATAATAGAAGAACTAAAGCCAGAAGAGAATGAGTATTGTATTAAGAAACAGACATACGATGCATTTTATGGAACTTTTCTGGAAAGGTACTTAAAAGAGTTAAAGGTAGATACACTCCTCATAAGCGGAGCAGTATCAAATATTTGTGTATTAGAGACAGCCTCTGATGCGGCACGCAGAGGATATTATGTAGTAATTCCCATAGATGCTGTTGCTTCGTTGGATGAATTTGGTCAAAAGATACTCATTCATCAAATGGAGTCTTTATATGGAGCAAAGATAACCACAACAGAAAAAATTCTGTTTAAATAGTAATAAACGCAAGGAGAAAAAAATGCCTACACCCACTATAGAAAAAAGAAGAAAATTTTCAAAGATGAGAAGGGGTTATCTCTTATGGTTCCTTATTCTTTTAGGATTAGATTATATCGTTCCTTATACTCTATTAAAAAATGTACCGAGGATATACGGCTCCTTTCTCTTCTATATCATCTGGTCACTTATTACTATAGTATCAATATTTGCCATCTTTATACGCTGGAGAGACTAAATGCAGATACATACAGTTTACACATTGTTAGCGGTGATAATCTGGATAATAGTGGGGACCTTAATTGCTGTTGTAGCTCGTAAAGGGCTGGGAAAAGGTTTATCAGAATACTTTATAGCTAATCGCAAAATTGGTGGATTTGTTTCTGCTCTTACCTATAGTGCAACAACTTACAGTGCATTTATGATGATTGGTTTAGCAGGATTTGCATATAAAGGTGGGGTAGGGGCTCTCGGTTTTGAATTAACTTATCTTGCTGGATTGATGCTGGTTGTCTTCTTTGGGCCAAGATTCTGGTTGGTGGGAAAAAAATTTGGATATGTTACTCCCTCACAGCTTCTAAGCGATCGATATCAAAATAAAGGGGTAGCCTTTATAGCTGCTCTATTATGCCTGATTTTTCTGATTCCTTACAGTGCTGTTCAGCTGATGGGTGTGGCTTATTTGATGGAGGTTTTATCCTCCGGAGGCATACCTTTCATTGTCGGTTTATTGGTGGCTATTATCATAGCAATTGTCTGGGCATGGATAGCGGGGATGCGTTCTGTTGCCTGGACTGATTCCCTCCAGGCACTTGTAATGATTATAACAGCAACTACAATTACCTTTTTTGTTATATACAAAGGATTTGGTGGCTTTGGAGGCTTTTTTAATAAATTAGAGTTAAACTACTCTCAATGGTTGACTTTACCCGGCCCCGGATTTTTCAGTTTTAAAGTCTATCTTGGATTAACTCTTCCCTGGTTTTTCTTTTCTATATCCAATCCCCAGGTGAGCCAGAGGCTTTTTATACCAAAATCGATGCGTGCTCTTAAGCAGATGTGTGGGGGTTTTTTAATTTTTGGATTTGTGTATACGGTAATTACAGTTCTTTGGGGATTTTCTGCAAGACTGCTTTGCCCTGACCTGTCAGTAGCTGATAAGGCTTCTCCTGCTCTTCTCGCCTTACCGCTTGTTCCAACAGTGCTTGGTTTAATAGCTATGGTGGCCATTATGGCTGCAGCTATCTCCACCATCGATTCCATTATGCTCTCCTTATCTTCAATATTTGCTAAAGATATATACCAGAATGTAAAAACAGAGGTAAAGGAAGAAAGGGTGCTCTGGGTGGGTAAATTTATAATACCAGTAATAGGAGTTACTGCCTTCTTTTTTGCCCGGGCAAGATTTGGTCTCATTTCAACTTTGTCTGTTGCTTCCTCTGCCGGTCTTTTGATGATGGTTCCCACTATAATAGGAGCATTCCTCTGGAGAAGAGGAACAGCTGCAGGGGCTATAGCAAGTATGACTGTCGGAGCTATAATAACGGCTACTATGTACATTACTAAATGGTATCCTCTGGGACATTGGCCTGGTGTATGGGGAGGGATTATGTGCAGTTTGGTTTTCATAGGAGTTAGTCTCCTAACCAGACCTCCACGCAAGAGGGCAGAGGAATTTATTGATTATTTAGACAAAACATTGGTGGAGAAGAATGCTCTGTAAAAAGAGGTTTATAATATGAAGAAGTTAGGAGGAATTCTTTTAGCAGCTGGCGAATCAAAGAGAATGAGAGAATTAAAACCCTTACTTCTCATTAATTCTACCACTTTTCTTGAATGCATAATGAAGAAGTTAAAGACTGTATGCGAGGAGACAATAGTTGTTTTGGGTTACAAGTCCTCAACTATTATGGAAAAGGTTGATTTATCGGAAGTAAAAGTAGTTTTAAATAGAGAATATCAGAAGGGGCAACTCTCTTCCCTCCAGGTTGGTTTAAAAGAGATATCAAAAGATAAAGATATAGAGGGTATTATTATGGCTTTAGTAGACCAGCCCTTAGTTAAAGAAGGCACTTTCAAGAGGTTAAAGAATAAGTTTCTTGAATCCGAGAGGTCCATTGTTATTCCTACCTTTGGCGGTAAAAAAGGCCACCCTACTATTTTTAGTATTTTTTTCTTTAAAGAATTAATGAAGGCACCCCTTGATATAGGAGCAAGATATGTAATAAAAAATTACCCTCAATATATTATCACCCTACCCGTAAAGGATAGAGGGGTTATTATTAACATAAATACACCGCAAGTTTATAATGAATTTGTTAACCCTTAGCTCTTTTCCCCAGCTCCTCTCCTATCTCTTTAATAGTTTTATTTAAGATATTTACCACTGTTTGCGAGGAGATGGTTGCTCCCGTAATAGCCTGGATTTGATTGGGCTCTTCCGGCCTCTTACCTTTAATTAATTCAATAAAGGGAAGAATATTTAGCTTTTTAAACTGGTTCTTGAACCAGTCAGAAGCAATCTTTGCCCCTAAGCCTGGAGTCTCTACCGATTCCAGTATCTCTATTCCTTTAGTTTCCGTAAACTGGGGATCCATTCCAATCATTACTTCAATTTCGCCCTGATATCCTCCTCCCTTTCCTATAAAGGCGTATCCTGTTAAGTTCCCCGAAGCGTCAAAACCTTTATAAATTTCTCTTCCCCTTTTTATTATAACCTCATAATTTTTTACTTCAGGAAGAACGGTAAATATAGCTTCTCGAATTTCTCTTTTTTTATTAGCCTTTATCAAGGGCTGGCTGTATTTATATATTCCTACCAGTGCCCCTCCGGAAACTGCGCCTACTAAACAGAGAACAAGAATCATTTGAGATACTTTCCTCAACTATTTACCTCCTCCAAGAACACTCGGTTTAATATATCTATCTAATAAAGGGGTTAAGGCATTCATAAGGAGAATAGAGAACATCTCTCCTTCTGGATATCCTCCCCAATTGCGGATAATTGTCACAAGAAATCCCGACCCTATTCCAAAAATCCATCTTCCTTTTTTGGATATGGGAGTAGTTACAGGGTCGGTAGCCATAAAGAAAGCCCCTATCATTAATCCACCTGCTAATAAATTAAACAGAGAACCTCCGTAAAGATGAGGATTAATCAAGTGAAATATACCACTTAATACAGCTACAGTAGAAAGGGAAGCTAAAGGTATTCTCCAGTCTATGTATCTTTTTATAAGAAGATAAGCGCCTCCTATGAGAATGGCTAAAGCGGAAGTTTCTCCTAAGGAGCCGGAGGTATTACCTAAAAATAATCCTAAGAGAGGGGTAGACTGATGTTGAAACTTCATTAATCCTAAAGGAGTGGCTGTGGTTACTGTATTTAAAGTAAAGGGTTCTACCCAGGTAGTCATCAGAACAGGAAATGTAGCCATTAGAAAAGCTCTTCCTATTAAAGCAGGATTGAAGATGTTGTATCCTAAACCTCCAAAAATCTGTTTTCCAATAATAATGGCAAAAGCTGCTCCTATAGCTGCACTCCAAAGAGGAAGGCTTGGAGGAAGAACTAAAGCTAATAATATTCCGGTGACCAGGGCACTCGGCTCTCGAGGAAAACCTTTCCCTCTTATTTTTAAAAAGATAGCCTCAGCAGCTACACTGCTGAGGCTGCAGGTGATAATTAACTCTATCGCTCTTAGTCGAAAAAAGTAGATACTGACCACCATTACAGGAATTAAGGCTATGATTACCCCCCACATTACCTTGGATACAGAAATTTTATCTCTTATGTGGGGAGAAGAGGAAATTATAAACATTTCTCTCTTTCTTTCCTTCTCTGTCACAAGGTTACCTCCTTATGATTATAGTCTGAAGATTTAACTTTAAGCACTCTCTTATAATAATAGAAAAATATAATAGCTAACTTATCCCTTGATGTCAAGTAAATCGAATTAAATCAGCTATGAGCTCTTATTAAAGTAGCTATTGCCAGCTCTGTTTTTTCTGCTATAGTTAATCCTGGATTTTCAAGTGAGGTAAGTTTGTGAATCAAAATACGGAGGTAAAGGATGAATGGAACCGCGAGTATGATTAAGAGTGTTGCCCACAGGGCAAAGGAGGTTCTTGTAAAACCACGAGAGACTTTTGCAGTGATAAAAGAGGAAACTATTAGTCCTCGAGACCTTATTCTTAACTATTTAGCCATCCTGGCTATTCTTCCAGCTGTAGGCTCAATTATCGGAATGAGTGCGGTAGGAATGCGTGTCTCTGTTTTTGGTACTTTTCGTGTTCCTCTCATTAATTCTGTCTCCAGTGCTGTGCTCCAATATATACTTACTCTAGCAGGAATCTACATCTTAGGACTGATTATAAATGCTTTGGCCCCTACTTTTTCAGGAACAAAAAGTAAGGTTCAAGCTCTAAAAGTAGCGGTCTATTGTGCTACTCCTACTCTGGTAGCAGGCA
>JAYEHT010000203.1:0-2080 GCA_034659655.1 Candidatus Aerophobota bacterium
ACTGCCGGTCATTCTGGAATTTCCCCAAAAAGTGGTAAACCTTTTTACGGAATAGGTGGCAGGTTTAATCCAGAATCAGTGGCAACTTTCTTGCGGAATGGGTGGCAGGTTTAATCCAGAATCTACACAGATAAAGAATACAAGCAGAAAGCTAAAAAACAACCCCCTCATATAGATTTTACCCTTCTATCCTCAAGACTCAATGCTTACTTTATGAGCTTATTAGAAGACAACTTTGACGACCTTAAATACGGGCAAGCTATAAGTTTAGCTAAAACAGGTAGAGAATATCTTGAGGGGAGAGGCTTAAAATTAGATGATATAAAGCGATATGGTATAGGTTTTATTATGCAAGGCGATGCTCGGAGGTTAGAAGGGGTTAAAGATAACTCTTGGGTTAAGGATACCTCAAGATATTGCTTTTTAACCTTTCCTGTGAGGAATGAGAAGGGCAACATAATTACAATGCAGTTTGAGGACTTTATAAATAAGGATAAAGGGGATAATACAAAATTCAACCTCAGGGGGACTTTACCTTTATGGTATTCTCAAACTCCGAGTGAAGAGAGTAAGAATAATGAAGAATGGGTAATTTGTGAGGGAATATACGATGCTATGAGCTTTGATATAGCAGGAGTAAAGGCAATAGCTTTGTTAGGACAACCCTCTAAAAGACGAATAAAGGGGCTGAAGGAGTTTAAGCATTTGACATTTGGTTTAGATAATGATGAGACAGGCAAGGGATACAAACAAGAGCTTTCTAAAGAGCTTTATCCTTCCTCTACCCTTAGGGAAGCAATGTATCCTGAGGGGACTAAAGACCCTAACCAGCTATTACAAAAACAGGGCATAGATGGTATTGTGGGGTTAATGGAGAGAACTAAAGAGGTGGACCTATTCCCTCCCCTGATAGATATAATAGATATAATGGTAGAAAAATACAGCAGGTTAATAGAGAAGGCTATACCGATACCGGGGGAATTTAACTATTTAGAGGAATTTTTACCCAATGGGCTTTTACCAGGAGTATACGGCTTGGCTGGAATACCCGCGGTAGGTAAAACTACTATACTGAACCAGCTATGCGATGCTTTGGCTAAAGAGGAAATACCAACGGTTTACTTTCTAACTGAGGAACCGGCTTACAGGTTAATCCAGCGAACTTATAAAAAAGAGGGCTTATCATCTATGCGAGAGCTTAAAGGCAACCAACCTGGGATACTGGAATACAGAAGAATATTTGAGATGACCCCAGAATATACAGCAGAGGACCTGAAAGATATCCTCCAGGGAATTAAAAACAAGTTAGAAGCAGAGGGCAAACATTACCCTGTATTTTTATTAGATAGCTTACAGGCTTTAAGGTTAAGCAAGGAGACAGAAAGGTTTGGAGACATAAGAGCGAAGACTATCTTAAAAACAGAACATCTATCCCATATTGCGAGGGACTTAGAAATACCGGTTATGTTTACCTCTTTTATGGCAAGGGAGCATTACTCTAAAAACTCTCAAAAACCTACTCTGGCAATATTCAAGGAAGCTGGAGACATTGAGTATTTAATTGATGTAGGGATATGCTTGTGGGTGGAGAGCGAAGAGGAATTAAAGACAGCTGAACCAGGGGTTAAATTATGTTTTGTTAAAAATAGGTTTGGCAAATACGGAGATAAGAATTTAAGGTTAGTTAAAACAGAATGCAGGTTTGCAACAAATTCAACAACATTTAGCTAAAAAAGGTTTAGATAAAAACAGAACGCAGGGTTGCAACAAAAAGTCAACAAGAAATTAACAAAAAAGGGGGAATAGATAATTGCGAGAGTTAGGAACTGGCTTGAAAAGAGGGGCTAAATATAAGACCATATCAGCGTATTAGTTTATCGGAGGGCATAATACTTGCTTTACCTTAAAGAAGTGGCTATATGAAGCTAATAGAAAGCGTTTTTTGAGAAGGAATGGGGTTTTTGAGTTAACTATGCAGAATAGAAACAATAGTTAAAATAACTATCAAATAACTATTAGATAAGTTTTTGAGCAAGCTATGCAGGATAGAAACATGTCTCCAGAATGTCCCTTAGATGCC
>JAYEHT010000204.1:0-2079 GCA_034659655.1 Candidatus Aerophobota bacterium
ATAATTCTTCATAAGCAATGCCTAAAGAGTGGCAAAAAACATTATGGAATAATTATATCAAAACAACGGACGCTTCCCGATACAATAAATAGATTGTCGGTTTTATTGTTGAAAGATAACCCAGAAACGCTGGTTAATCAGCTGATTTGGCTTTGACATATTGAACTTAAAATCTCAATTAGAGAACTGGTAGAATTAATCGCTAAACTCACGGGCTTTACAGGGAAAATCATCTGGGATAAATCTAAACCTGATGGTAAACCTCGAAGATGCCTGGATACATCTAAAGCCGAAAAGGAATTTGGATTTAAGGCAAAAATGCCATTTGAAGAAGGCTTAAGGAAAACAATTGGGTGGTATAGGAAAAGTATAGGTCAAGGCTAAGGTTAAGAATGAGTGCAGGAGTAAATGAAGAAGCAACTCCTCTTGACAAAAATAATTAAGTATATATAATATATTTTAGAAAATCAAAATATTCTAAACATTATAAGAAAAGGATATCTTCTTATTTCTCAGCAATAAGTCTCTCGCTCAATGATATAGTAGAAAGGCTGAAGATAAGCAAAGGAGGTGCCAGCTTAAATATCCGGGAGCTGGAGAAGTTAGGGGTAGTAAAGAAAGTCTGGGTTAAGGGAGACAGAAAAGACTTTTATGAGGCAGAACTTGATTTTGAGAAGATAATAAAAGGGGCATTCCGTGAGGCAGTTAAAAGCAGAATGAAGATTGCCCATGATACAATGGTGGAGACTGAAAATCTAATAGAAGATACTCGCCCAGACTTAAATGAAGGAGAAAAGAAGACGCGAGAACTTTATCTAAAAAGAGTGCAAAGTGCTAAGGAAATCTATAAATTCGCCGAAAGAATGGTTGATAGTATCTTTTCAGGCTAAAAATTTAGTTAAGAATACGCCTTATTACTGAAAGGCTATATGTGCGAGTGTGAAATTAAACTAAAGTTCAACGGCGATTTTTCCAGATGCAAAGCCTGCGAGAAGAGGTATAAGATAGCAGGTAAAAATGTCATCCATTACAGAAACGCAAATTTATGAAAAGTTGAAATTGCTGGAACGTGAAATTTCCAAGATGAAAATTACTTTAATCTCTCTTCCCCCCATGATCACTATCTGTAGGAGTTTCTGGTATGGCACTCTTCGTAGCAGACACTCATTCACTTGCGTGGTGTTTTACAAAAAGTAGGAAACTGAGTGTGAAAGTACTTCAAGTTTCCAGAAATTCAACATCAGGAGAGGATATAGTTCATCTAAAAGGAGGAGACATATAGAGGTTGGATATCTGAGTGATAATTAGAAGCATCGTGATGAAGCATGAAGTTGAATATATTATAAGACTTGGACTGTTTGATAGATATAGACACAGACATATTAGGGAAAGAAGGAAGGTTGTCTATTTCCGTATTCAATATGAAACGATGGTTAAAGAAGAATGGTATCCTGTTGTAAGATATGATACAGCTCATGGGTTCGCCCATAGGGATTTAATAAATATCAAAGGAGAAGTTGTTAAAACACCGCTTTTTATTCAAGATTATAATGATGCACTCACATTTGCAGAAAGTGACCTTAAAGCAAACTGGGAGGTTTATAAAGAGAGATTTTTAAGGGGGTAAATTTATGAGAAAAAAAATGATAGAGAAAAACATTGAGTTAAGTGCGGAGCTTAGCCGATTTTTGTTTGAACATCCAGAGTTTGAAAAGAAGATACCATTGGGGGCAGAGGTTATTCTTTTACCGGACTTTGATTTAGAGTTGAAGAGGTTTAATTTGGAAATGGGCAAAAAACTTGAGGGAAAAGGAGTTAAAGTAGTATATATTAAAATTGAGAAGCTTAGATCCAGAGTGCTTTCACGGATTGATGGTGTAAAGTTAGAAACCGTTGCTGTTAGATAGATTGGTTAGGTACGCAAGTAGGATAAAGAACAAGCTTTTAGGATTAATTCATCACTTGACTTCTTATCTCCTTTATTTTTAATAATCTACCAGGGTTAATGAAATGGTAAAATTATATCTCGATCTATGTGTTTATAATAGACCCTTTGATAATCAGCATCAGGAAAGGATA
>JAYEHT010000205.1:0-2060 GCA_034659655.1 Candidatus Aerophobota bacterium
TTTAACTCATTGACATCTGATATAGAGTTAGGAGTGTAAGTAGATAATTTTTTCTGATTCGCAAACATTTCCTCAATTTTCTCTTGAGGAAGGAAAGCCAGCAGAGCTTTTCCTATGGCTGTACAGTGGGCTTTCCATCTTGTTCCCACCTCAACACTCGTTCTTAACGGTCCTGGACTGGCAACTTGAGCAATATAAATAACTTCTGCAGAGCTATCATCTAAAATGGCTAAATGAGTAGTCTCTTTTGTTAGATTGCATAAATATTTTAGATAAGGCATGGCTATTTTTGTAAAATGCATCTGATTCCGAAAAATACAGCCAAGCTCAAATACCTTAATGCCCAGTTCATACTTTGTTTTTGGCGAACTCTGCTTGATATATCCTCTTTCCTTTAGAGTTGCCAATATACGATGAACAGTGCTTGTCTTCATCCTGAGCATCCTACTCAATTCAGTTATACTGAGCTCTATTTTCTGCTTCGAAAAGGCCTCCAGGATATTCAATGCCCTCTCAATAGATTTTACTCTTCCACTCAATTTATTCATTCCGTATTATGAGATTAATTTCTATTTTAATTATAGTTTAATGAGTTATTTCGTCAACCATTTATTCCGTATTAAACTAAAGCAGAAAGCTTTGATAATAACAGGGAAGTATTAGATTGTTGAGTTTACGGGTATCGAGGGACTTTCCCCGAAGGAGCCTTATAGAAGCTACCTTAACGAATCTCCGAGTTGAGGAAAAGGAGAAAGACTTGCTGTTTGAGGAGCTCTGCGACGAGTTCAAGCTTTCCCCGAAACGAGGAGATGAGCAGAGTAATTCAAAGCGGATATACAGCGACGGAGGGGAAAAGTCCCGAGATTTGACAAAACTACAAAATCCTCTATTCTTTGAGAAGAGAGAAAATGTCCTTAGAAAAAAAAGCTATATTGGTAATAATAGATGGAGTAGGAGATAGAGTAGTAAGAGAAGGGAAGACTACCTTGCAACTGGCAAAGAAACCTACTCTGGATGAGTTAGCGAGGGAAGGTTCCGGAGGGCTGATGAATGCTTTAGGCCCAGGAGTTATTCCCGGAAGCGATACTTCACATTTGGCTATATTTGGGTACGAGCCTTCTATCTATTATAAGGGTAGGGGCCCTTTCGAAGCCTTAGGGGTGGGAATTAATTTGAAAGAAGGAGATATTGCCCTCAGATGCAATTTCGCTACTGTGGATAAAGAGTTAAGAGTGATAGATAGAAGAGCAGGAAGATTAAAGGATGAAGGAAAAGAATTAGCTAAATCTTTGCAGGAGATGAATATAGAAGGGGTAGAGGTAATTTTTGCATCTTCTACAGAGCATAGAGGAGTTTTAGTTCTTCGAGGAGAGAGCCTTTCCCCAGACATTTCAGATACTGATCCTCATACTTCTACCAAGAATGCCTCTGTTCTGGAGTCGGAACCGTTAAATTCAGGAAAAGAAGCTAAAAGGACAGCTAAAATAGTGAATGAGGTAGTAAGAAGAACTAAAAACATACTCTCCTCTCACCCTATAAATAAACAGCGAGAAAAAGAGGGAAAACTTCCTGCAAATATTATCTTAACTCGGGGAGCAGGAATATACCAGAAAGTAGACTCATTAAAAGATAGATACGGGTTTGATTCCTGTTGTATAGCGGGAGCAGCTCTTTACAAAGGTATAGCAAAATATATAGGGATGGAGGTTTTAGAAGTTTCAGGAGCTACAGGGAGGATAGATACAAATATTGAAGCTAAAGCTCTCGCTGCAAGAGAAGCTTTAAAGAAATTCGACTTTGTCTTTATTCACATTAAAGGAACGGATAATGCCAGCCATGATGGAAAACTTGAGGATAAACTTTTAATGATTGAAAAAACTGACAAATTAGTCAACTTACTGAAAAGAGAGGATGTTTATCTTATTGTAACTGCCGATCATAGTACACCCATTTCTATTAAAAGACATAGCAGTGATTCTGTGCCTCTATTAATTTATGGAGATGATATAAGAAAAGATGAGGTGAAATTTTTTGATGAAATCTCTGCATCTTCAGGATGC
>JAYEHT010000206.1:0-2055 GCA_034659655.1 Candidatus Aerophobota bacterium
GGGAAAGGCAGGAGTAGAGGATTAAAGGGAAAAGCAGGAAAAGGCAGGATTAGAGGATTAAAGGATTAAAGGGGAAAGCAGGAGTAGAGGAGCAGGTAAAACAGTGAGAAGTGAGAAAGAAAAATCAAAATTCAAAATCAAGGAGGTAGATTTATTTGAATGACGCCTGGATGCTGATAGCACTTTTAGTAATATGCATTGTGCTTTCAGGTTTTTTCTCAGGAGCAGAAATCGCTCTTTCCTCATTGGATAAGATAACAGTGAAAAGGATAATTAGAAAGGATGAGAAGAGAGGACGACAAATAGAGTCTTTATTAACGAAACCCTCCCTCTGGCTGATAACTATCCTGGTGGGAAATAATATTGTCAATATTGCTGCTGCCAGTTTAGCTACTATTCTCGTAGGAAGAATGGTGAGTGGAGCACCGGGAAAAATTGTGGGAATAGTTACCGGTGTAATGACTCTCATAATTCTGATTTTTGGAGAGATAACTCCCAAAAGATATTGCCAACAGCATGCAGAAACTATCTCTTTAAAGATAATCGGTCCCATTTTTTTCCTCTCCACAGCTTTTTATCCCTTAACTAAAGCACTGACTTTCATCACCCAACAAATTCTAAAGATTACGGGAACAAAAAGTATTAAGGGAAGTCATTTAATTACAGAAAAAGATATTCATGCTCTTATTGATGTAGGAGAAGAGGAAGGAGCTTTAGATAAAGAAGAGGAAGAACTGGTGCACAGCGCTCTGGAATTTGACGAAACACAGGCTAAAGAGATAATGATTCCTCGTATCAAAATGACTTGCATTGAGGAAAAGGCAAGTCTGCAGGAACTGGTAGATTTAATAAAGAAATCTGGATGCTCAAGGATACCTGTTTATAGAAAAAATATAGATAATATAATTGGTGTGGCTTACGCTAAAGATTTATTAAATTTGATTGATAGAATGGATGAAAATTTAAAGGTAAAGGAAGTAATGCATCCTCCCGTATTTATTCCCTATACAACCTATTTAAGTGAACTGTTTCATAAATTTCAAAAGGAAAGAACTCATTTAGCTATTGTAGTGGATGAATACGGAGGTGTTGCAGGACTATTAACCATAGAGGATTTATTAGAGGAGATTGTGGGGGAGATAGAGGATGAATATGATAATCAAATAAAAAAGAAGATAACTCCTTTAAAGGATGGCTCCTTTTTAGTGGAGTCAGAAACGGATATTGAAGAAATTAATGAAAAGCTAAATGTTCATCTTCCTGAAGAGACCGATTCTTTTGAATCTCTGGGAGGATTTATTTTCACTCTTTTAGGAAGAATTCCTCAAGAGGGAGAAGTAATCAAACATGAGAATTTAAAGATGCAAATAATAAAAGCAGATGCGATGTCCATAAAAAGAGTTAAAGTCTGGAAAATATCAAAAGAAGCAGAGGAGAATTAGATATGGCCTCCGGCGCAGAAAGTATCCTCTCCGGGTTAAACGAAAAACAGAGAGAAGCGACTGCTTATAATGAAGGACCTCTGCTTGTTGTGGCTGGAGCAGGCACAGGAAAAACAATAGTCATTACTCACCGTATTGCTTACCTTATAATTACCAGAAAGGCAAAACCGGAAGAGATCCTTGCTCTCACCTTTACAGATAAAGCAGCAGAAGAGATGGAGGAAAGAGTAGATGTCCTGGTTCCTTATGGATATACGCAGACTTTCATCAGCACTTTTCATGCTTTCGGAGATAAGATTTTAAAAGAGAATGCCTTAGAGCTGGGTCTTACTCCAGATGTTCAAGTTTTAAGCCTACCTCAGCAGATCATATTTTTTCGCGACCATCTTTTTGAATTTCCTCTCTCCTATTTCCGTCCTCTGGGAAATCCTACAAGGTATATTCAAACAATACTTAATCTTTTTTCTCGAGCTAAGGATGAAGATGTAAGTCCGGAGGAATACTTAAGTTATGCTCATAAATTAGAAGAGGAGAGCAAAAAAAATCCGGAAAATAAGGAGTTAAAAGAGATAGCCATCCGAGAAAAGGAGATAGCCCAAACTTACCAGAAATA
>JAYEHT010000207.1:0-42542 GCA_034659655.1 Candidatus Aerophobota bacterium
CTGCACATCTTCCTCCCAGGCTCTCTTAGCCAACTCTCCCAGAAGAATTAACTCCTGAAACTGAGCTCTGTCTGTAGAATCAGCTATACATCCCGGACGAAAACCATCCCCTAAGCTTAAAGTAAGATCGTACTTTTTAGCTATTTCCAGAAGACGCTCGTAATCCTCATAAAGGGGATTTTCTCTCTCATTAGCTATCATCCAGGTAGTTAAAAATGCTCCTCCTCGACTAACTATATCAGTAACTCTTCCTTCCCTTTTAAGGCGCTCTAACGAGGCTCTGGTCACACCACAATGGACAGTAACAAAATCAACTCCATCTTCAGCCTGTCTTTCAATTACCTCAAATACCTTGTCTTTATCCATCCTTACCAGAGCTTCCTTTTCTGCAATTGTTTCAATGGCTGCCTGGTAAATGGGAACTGTGCCTAAGGGAACAGGGGAAGAATCCAAAATGGCCCTTCGGATTCTATCCAGATCACCTCCTGTGCTTAAGTCCATAACTGTATCTGTTTCTGCATCAATGGCTACCTTTAATTTCTTCAGCTCATAGCTTAAATCTATATTATCGGTAGATGTCCCGATGTTGGTATTTACTTTGGTCTTTGTCTTGCTGCCAATAGCTTTTATCTTAAGTAAATTATGTCTTATATTCTTGGGAATAATTATCTCTCCTTTTGCTATTCTCTCACCAATAAAATCAGGGGTTAAAGATTCCTCCCTGGCTATTTTTTTCATCTCAGGAGTAATTACCCCCTTTTTTGCTTCACTTAATTGAGTCATTTTATTAAATCCTCCCTTATTTATATCCTGCTGCCTTTAATACAGCTTCCTCCTCATTTCATCAAGTTCTCCTTAAAATTCCTCTTCTTAATTATAAGTAAAACGCTTTTTCTGTCAAACTGAACTTTTGCGAGACCTCCAAAAAATCTCCAGAGTCCTCTGATAACCTAATCTGTGTAATTTAGACTTTTATCTGTGGAATCAGAAATTTCTTTTGCACAGAATTGCATAGGCTTGGATCAGTTCCCCTCACTCTTTAATACTATATCTCCCTTTCTGCATCCCAGATCCCTTGCTATTATCGAGCATTTCGCTTTAAGAAGAAAGAAAATGGGTCTTTTCTCCTCAGATAAACTCTCATAGTTTCCCTGTCCTTTGCTGATGATTAGTTTGGAGGAGTTATACAGGGCAAAGAATTTTTTTGAGCAGAGGGAAAGAGTATTTCCTGGAGCGTCGGAACCGGAGGAGATAACCTTAGTTATCTTATCCATTCCGAAAAATAGGGCATCCTCCAGGGTAGCATCATTTACGACCGGTTTTCTCCTAACTGCATAGGTGACTTTTTTATTTAGCTGTTCTATCAATATTTTATCAAAGGGAACTTCGCTGGAATTATCACCCAGATATAGAATTTCCTCTGTTTCTCTTAATGCTTTTTTAAATTTAGCGTAGTCAAATATAGCAAATTCCTGATTTAAAATTGTTTTTATCTCCTGTTCGAGATTTAGCCGAACAGGCACTCCAAAATCGACAACATTTCCTATAATAGCTACTCTTATTGCAGTAAGAAGAGAGTCTTCAGCCTTTTCCACCTCGCTCTTTAATTGAGGATATAGCTTTAGAGCTATTTTATTATATTTTTCCTTAATTTTTTTATAAGGATCAAGGGAGCCTGTTGCTTTTTGGATAATTGTGTGAATCTTTTTTCCTATTTGAGGTGGGGTGCTATCCAAAGAAATTGAAGGGATCTCTTTGGCTATCTCTTCTAAGATTTTCTTCTGTTTTTTCTCATCCTTTGTAAACAGTCGAGCCGCCGTTAATCCCTGCCTAAAAAAACAGGGTATACAATCAAGATATGTTCTCATATTCTTAATCCCTATTCGCGGGGTCCAAAGATCTTTGTCCCTATCCGTACAATATTTGCCCCCTCTTCAATGGCGACGCGGTAAGAGTTACTCATCCCCATAGAAAGATACCTCATTTCCACATTAGGGATGCTCATCTCTTTTATTTTCTCAAGTATTTCCCTTGTCTTTTTAAAATACGGTCTTGCATCCTCCGGGTTTCCGAAACGAGGTCCCATAGTCATTAAACCCATTATTTTTATATTTTGAAGATTAGAAATCTCTTTCATTAATTCAATTGTTTTTTCTGGTAACACTCCTGATTTCTGAGGTTCTCTGCCACTATTAATTTCAATCAATATAGGCATCACTTTGTTAATTTGAGCGCACCTTTTACCGATCTCTGCTGCTATTTCAAATGAATCAACAGTTTCTATTATGTCAAACATCTCTAATGTTTTCCTTTTTAAAAGATCATGTTTTTGTGTTTTAGGAATTCCGATAAAGTGCCATTTTGCTCTCTTTCCTGTTGCTATATATGCTCTTTTTGCTTCTCCAATATAGTTCTCTCCGATACTCTTAATTCCTGCATCTATAGCTTTAAGTATCTCTTCGGGTGTTCTTGTTTTTGCTGCAGCAACAAGGATAATGTTCTCCGGAATCTCCTCTAATAAATACTTTACATTTTCTTTTATTCCCATATCTCCTCCTGGATTTATTCTTAAGAAGATGATTTCACAGATTCTAAAAACTCCATTAATCTCTTCAAGGTAATCGCACTAATGGAATGTTCCATTTTACAAGCATCCTCATTGGCGGTTTCAGGATCAATCTCCAGCACTTCATTTAAAAACTTAAAAAGAGTCCGATGGCGAGATTTAACTTCTTCTGCTAATTCGTTTCCTTTCTTAGTTAATTCTATTTTCCCGTATCTCTCGTGTCTTACCAATCTTTCTTTAGACAAGAATTTTAGAGTTTCACTCACGCTGGGCATTTTTATCTTCAGTTCTTGAGCAATATTTTTTACTCTGACTACCTGCTTTATCTTTTTCAGGTTACTTATAACCTCTAAATAATCTTCCATAGTAGGAGTCAATGTCTTCTCCATTATCAAGACCCCCTTTTCTCAATTATAAAGTAAATAAGCTAAATAATATTGAATGGAGTAATCCCCCTACTCCAAAAGCGACAACAAGCATAATGAGAGTGCTCTTTATAGTTCCCCTTATCCCTAATTCTTTTAAAAATACAACAAAGGTAGCTGCGCAGGGAAAATAGATAACCAGAATTGCTACTGCAATCACTGCCTGGTAGAAATTCATAATGTTTTCATTCAGTAAGGGGATAAGGAGTCCTGTGGCTACATCCTTTCTTAGGAAGCCTATTATTAAAGGATAGATAGCCTCTTTGGGTAGTCCCAACCATCTTCCCAGAAGGGGAGATAAAATTTGAGATAAGTAGTCTGTTATTCTCAAGGTATGTAAAATATTCACGAGTATAATTCCCACAAATACCCAGGGGATTGCCTCCAATAAAAATTGCTGAATTCTTAGTCCTGTCTTCATCACCAGGTTAGAAATTCGAGGCAATCTATATGGAGGGATTTCTATAGCTATCTCAGGAGCTTCTCCCTTTAATACTCTGTTAAGTATGCTTCCCATACTAACAAAAATAGCCATTAAAATAAGATAGATTAAGATAACCCAGTGCAAGCCAAAAGGGCCGATAACCCTTAAAATCACTGCTGTTTGAGCCATGCAGGGGATGGATATCCCGAGTAGAGTAAGCATCATAAATCTCTGTTTATCAGAAGTTAAAACTCTTGCTGCCATAACCCCGGGAACATTGCAGCCAAAAGAGAGGATAACCGGAACAATGGAATATCCATGCAGCCCTATCCTGTGAAATATAGTATCCACCAGAATAGCTAAACGGGGAAGATAACCAACATCTTCGAGTAGAGTAAGAATAATATAAAAGATTAAAACAGCTGGCAAAACAATCCCTATAGGGACAAAAATCCCTGTAGTAAGAATACCAAAAGATTCTAAATATCCGGCTCCTGGAGTCCCCAGAAGCATATCATGGATGAAACCTCTCGGAAATACCCCTTCTATCAGAGAACGGATAAAGACATCGTAAGGACCCTCAAAAAAAGGAACCATTATCCCATCGGTAATAAATCCGGCTGTGGTAATAAAAAATTTAAATACTCCAATAAGAATAATTGCCGCTATAGGTAGACCGATAAAAGGCTTTACCGTGGCATCTCCCAGTTTTTCGAGAAGGGTGGGATGGCGATGGTGAACTTTTTGCACCCGATTAGCGATAGCACCTGCCTGTCCAAATCTTGCCTTTAGCATAGTCAGCTCTATAGGCTCTTTATGGTCTTTTTCTACCTCCAAAATCGCTTCTTGCCAGATTTTCTTAGGCACCCGGTTTTTAAGTCTCTTATCTCCCTCTAAGGCAAGAATTATCTTCCATCTAGGCAAACTGCTCTTTTTTTGTATATTCTCAATGGCTGCTTCTATCCTTGGTTCAAATCTTATCCCCATCTCTTATCTCTTTTTAGTATCTCCGTAGTTGCCATTCTTAATTCCCCAATTCCTTCTCCGCTTATAGCTACGGTGGAAACCACAGGAGTTTTTAGTTCTCTTGACAGTGCAGATGTATCTATCTCTATACCCTGCTCTCGGGCTACATCAATCATATTTAAATCGAGAATCAAAGGAATAGGAATTTCTCTTAATTGTAAGGTAAGATAAAGATTTCTCTCTAAATTGGTAGCGTCCGCTATGTTAATGATTAGGTCTGTTTTTTCTTTTAAAAGAAGATTAACCGCCGCCTCTTCTGCTTTATCAGAAGGAATAAGAGAGTAAGCTCCTGGTGCATCAATTATTCTTATTCTTTTCCCCTCAATGATTATGCTTCCTTCTAAGAATTCAACGGTAGTGCCTGGATAATTAGAGATGATAACCTTTATCCCTGTAAGGCGATTAAAAATGACACTTTTCCCCACATTAGGATTTCCCATTAACAGTATCCTCATTAGCCTATTCTCTTGACCATAATTCTTCTTGCTATCCCTCGACCAATGGTTACGCGGGCCCCTCCTATATCAATGACAATCGGCCCTCCCATTGGCTGGCTGGTTATTTTATAAATAATTTTCCCCGGAAGAACACCCAGAGAAATCAGGTGCCTTTGCATTCCAAATCCACCTCTTAACTTCACTATCTGTGCTTCTATGCCTATTGGTAGTTCTATTAAGCTCATTTTCGCCCCTTACATTTAAATTAGTTTTGCCCATTTGTTAGGTTAACCTAACATTTATAATAATAAAAAATAGAATTCTGTCAATCACGTAGATTAAATAATTTTTTTATACTCCTACCTTGTCACAAAATTTCTTCAGAGGGCAGAGGTTACATTTAGGTGAGATGGGACGACAGAGGTTTTGTCCCAGGGCGACCAGAAGATGGTTAAATTCTATCCAGTACTGGGGTGGAAGTTTTTCTCGAAGAGCAAATTCTGTTTTCTCGGGAGTCAGCGTTTTAATGTAACCCCATCGGTTGCAGATTCGGTGAACATGAGTGTCTACACAGATCCCTGGTTTTGTGTAACCTAAGGTAATTACTAAATTAGCTGTTTTTCTCCCTACTCCTTTGAATTTTAGAAGCTCGTTCACTTTATCAGGAACCCTACAGTTATATTTTTGCACAAGCTGCTCTGATATTCGGAGAATGGTGCGAGTTTTGTTTCGGTAGAATCCAACTGGATAAATTGCTTTCTCAATCTGGCGAGGAGTTAGCCTTAGCATTGATTGTGGATTGTCAGCCAACCGAAAAAGCCTTTTTGCTGCCTCATTGGTGGTTTTATCCTGCGTCCGAAGGCTTAAGATGCAGGAGATGAGAACTTTGAAGGGATCAGGGGGAGGTCCTGAAACTCTACCTACAACAGGAACTTTCCATTTAGATGCTAATTGGTGCAATATCTTCATTACTTTGTGAATATCGCTGTTCTTCACGGTTTAACTGCGGCTTTATTTTTTTCATTCTATTTTTACAAAAAGTATGCATAAAGTCAATCTCAAGAAAATCCTAACTTTCACCTCAAGTGGCTGTTTTTGAATATAATTAGGAATGATTATGCGTGAGGTGCCTCGAGCGGTTTCCGTCAAATAAGTTTGCTTCCCTTCATTACCTGATCCACAAAAAGGGATTCTGAAACTGCCTTTAACAGAGGCAAAACCTGACTCCATAGAGTTTCTCCTTCTTCTTTCTATTTCACCCCTGGGGAGGAGAATGCTGGGTTAGTCTGCTTTTCATACTCGAAAGTTTGCGAATGTGTTTCTTTTCTTCCTGAATTATCTTTTTAACAAGGTCATTCTCCGGGGGGCTAACTACTTCAAGCATCTCGTAGAAGAAGAGAAGCGTCTCCTTTTCGAAGCTAATAGCTGAATTGAGAGCCTCTATTTCACTTTTTGCCTCCCTGGCCATCTGGATAGCTTTATCGGGACCGGTAAAAAATCTGGAATCTATGAGAGCTTTAAGATAGAGCTTTGCCTCCTCCCAATTGTAAGGAGCTGGTTCCTCTCGCTCCTTGAGTTTATCATAGAGACCCTGAAAAGTCTTGAGATGCTTTTCTTCTTCCTCCGCGAGATATTGGAGGAGTTCTCTAAGGTTCTTTTTCTTGGCTGATTTTGAAGCGGTTTGATAAAAAGCCTGACCGCTTCTTTCTGTACTTATGGCCATTTCTACCACTTCCTGAACAGAAAAAAAGATACTCATCTCTCCCTCCTTTCTATTCTTCAGGTAAATTTTCTCTTTCTTTGACTATCTTTTTATCCTCCATCAAGCAGACCCCTTTCTTCCCAGAGAAACCAATCTCCGGAATCTTTAAGGTAAGAGCGGGTGGTTTCCAGCAGTTGATAATGTTCTTTTTCTTCCTCAATTAACCTTTTGAAAAAAGCCCTCAGTTGAGAGCCCCAACTCTTTTTTAAAGCATTTTTGTAAAACTCAACGCTTTCCGACTCCATATTCATGCCAATTTTTAATGCTTCGAGTTCGTCAGGATTAGCTGCAATTCTTTCCTTAAGCTCACTCTTAACTTCCCGAAAGACAGTTTTGATTTTCTCTCTGGGCTTTTTCTCTCCAAAGAATCGGTCGAAATCTGAAAATTTAAGGTCAGCGAGGATGTTTCTTAAAACAGTTAGATGTTTTTTCTCATCCTCGGCAAAAGATAAGAACATCCTCTTACCAAAAGGATGGGAAGTTTTTTTGGCTGCCTTATGGTAGAAATCTATACCATCTTCTTCCATCTTAATAGCCGTTCTTATAACGTTAGAAAAATCATTCATTTTTGTTACCTTTATTTAGTCATCGTTTTTTTAAACATATCTCATTCAAGTTACTTTTTAGTTATTAGCTAAATAAATAAGTTTATCTTACTTTCTTTGGCTTCCTGTATAAATTTTCCTACCGCCCCGTATTCATCAATAATCTCTTCTCGTAAATCTTCTTTTCTTATATTCATTATTCCCATAGTCATCTCGCAGGCGATAATTTTACCCCCTAACTCTTTATAATCTTTAAGTAATTTTTCCAGAGAAGCAAGATTGGCTTTCTTCATCTTTTTTCTCACTATCCATCTACCCAAGCCCAAAAAGTTCATCCTGGATAGCTTTGCTTTATCCAGTTTCTTCTTTTTTAATCTTTCCAAACCCCAGAAGGTAAAAAAGAGTGTAGCCTCTAATCCCATAGCTAATGCCCCCTTACCTATAATCAAAGCACTATAGACTTTATCCAGATCTCCGCTGTGTACAATAATATTTGCTTTTTTCATTCTCCTTCTTCTCTCATTTTCTTTATAAAGATATGCCAGAGTCCCTTCTCTCTTTCTTCTATTTTTAACAATTTGAATCCCAATGATTTCACCGCCATAGGGATTTCCTTCTTAGAAGCAGGATGAGTGCCTATGACTTCTACTACTTGCCCTTCTTTTGCCTTTCTTAACGCTTTCCTTGTTTCAACAAGAGGAATAGGACAGACTTGATTTATGCAATCAACTTTAATATCTGAGTGCATAGAGCTCTCCTTATCAATCTATAAATTCTACCTTAACTTCTTTAACGTCCCATAAGGGTTTTATTCTTTCTACTATCTCGTCCTTAATGTTACCAGCAAATTGATTATCTTCAGGTATGTCTACACTCACTGTTACCTCTCCTTCCCCGACTTTGATATTCCTCACTATATTGGTCTTCACAATATCCAAACCGACTATTGGATTTATAACGTGCTTCAGCCTCTTTAAAACTATATCTTCGGTAGTTTTCACTCTTTCTTTAATCAAGCCATGTTCTTGCTCATAATTATCAATAGCTGATTTTAAAGCATCAACAGCTAAAACTGCGCAGTGAACTTTAACTGGAGGAAGGCCACCCAGTTTCTCAGAAGCCATTTTCCAGGTCACTTTTTTTGCCTCTTCCAGAGTTTTACCTTTGGCTATGTCGGTAATAATTGAACCAGTAGCAATATTAGAAGCGCAACCATAAGATTCAAACCTTATATCAGTAATACGCTTTTCTTTCTCGTCAACTTTAAGGTAAAGGCTTACCATATCTCCGCAGGCCGGACTTCCTTCCGTAGCTTTCGCATCGGGATTATCTATTTTGCCCACATTATGAGGATGCCTGAAGTGCTCCAATATTTTTTTGCTATAAGATAACGGCATTTTATCCCTCCTTTTTGCCCAGAGGACTTATCTTTCTTAATGATTCTACCACTTCAGCTGTTGCCTCAATTGTATAGTCAATCTCCTCTGCGGTATTAAATTTACTTAAACTGTATCTTACAGAACCGTGAGCTAACTCATGAGTAAATCCCATAGCCATCAAAACATGGCTTGGCTCTAAAGACCTGCTGAAACAGGCTGAACCTGTAGTTACAGCAATTCCCTTCATATCCAGATGCAAGAGAATTGATTCTCCCTCAGCAAAATGGAATGATACATTAACATTATTAGGGAGTCGCTTTTCTGGAGAACCATTAAGCTGACAGTGGGAAATCCTGGACAAAATCCCCTTAATTAATTTATCGCGCAGTTTCTTTACATATTCTACTTGCTCTCCACTGGCTATCTCCACCGCTTTAGCAAATCCCACAGCTCCTGGAATATTTTCGGTTCCTGCTCTTAAATTAAACTCATTAAATCCCCCTTCCATTATTTTCTCTATTTTTGTCCCTTTTTTGATATAAAGGGCGCCTATCCCTTTGGGGCCATGAATTTTGTGAGCAGTTATCGATATTAAATCCACATTGGTGTTCTTTACACTCAAAGGAATTCTGGTAAAGCTTTGAGCAGCATCAGTATGAAGAATTACCCCTTTCCGTGTGCATATATCTCCTATTTTATCTAATTCCTGTATTGTTCCTGCTTCTTGATTTGCCTGTTGGATAGAAACCAGGATTGTTTTATTATTTATCGCATCTTCTAACTGTTCAAGATTTACAAAACCTTCTCTATCCACGTCCAAATAAATAACCTCAAAGCCCTTTTTTTCTAAAGCTCGACAGGTATTTATTACGGAATGGTGCTCTATTCTGGAGGTAATAATCCTATTACCTTTGTTCTTTAAAGCATAAGCAACTCCCTTGATAGCCAAATTATTAGATTCAGTTCCTCCCGAGGTAAACACAATTTCCTCAGGCTGAGCGCCAAGCTTTTTAGCTATTGCTACCCTTGAATCTTCCAGGGCATCTTTTGCCTCTATGCCTGGGGTATGACCAAATTCTGATGAAGCAACGCCATATTTTTTTAAAAAATAGAGTTTCATTGCCTCAAAAACTTGAGAATCTACTCTGGTAGTAGCCGCATTGTCCAGATAAACTCTTTTCATTTAACCTACCATTTTATAAACTTATTTTTATCTTTTTGCTAATCATTAATTTTCTCCTCCTTTCCATAGTCCGTGTATGCTGCAGTACTCACGGGCTGCGATTTTCCTGGCCTTAACATTAAACGTCGCTTCCGGGGTATCTCCCGGTTTTAAAAAACGACGGCAGGATTTTCCCTCAGCTATCACCTCTATCCACTCTATGTAGTGCTTCTCTTCCATAGGATGAGGGATACTCCCTACTTTCACCTTAACTTTGTCTGCTGCTTTCTCTATTACCGGTAGATGTTTTTCCCGACCTACCTCCTCTTTCTTTTCTTCCATAAGTTCCATAGGCTTCCCGCAACAAACCAGTTTTCCTTTGCCGGTATGCAAAACCTCAACGATATTCCCGCATATATTACACTTATAAACCTCTTTTAGCTTAGTCATCTTTCTCTCCTGAGATGGATAAAAGAATCTTATCTCTACTTTTTGATAATAATGTTTCTATTCAATAAGAATTTCTTTTGGCTTCTCTGGCTTCATAAATGGTACGGTAATTGCAAGAAGACCACTATCAAATTTAGCCTTAGCTTCATCCAGAGTAATCTCGTGAAGGAACCGGTAGCAAGTCTGGTAGATAAAGTCATCCCTTTCCCCAGTGGCACAGAAACCTTCATCGGTCATACTCACCTTCACATCCTTCTTCTTTACCCCGGGAAGCTCTACCTCAATAATTAGATTCTCATCTTTTTCATCATGGTAGGCACTCACCGTGGGCACAACCATCACTTTTTCCTTCTTTTTAGGCATTTTCCTCACCCCCTATTTTATTCTTAAAGATATATTGCTTAATCTACACTGCAGGCTTCCCCTACTATTATCCTTCAATCTTCGCTCGTCCTAATTTAGTAGCAACATACTTTTCTTCTTTTTCCTCTACCAAACCAGCCTCAAGCATTTCTCGAATACTGCTCCTTATCCTGAAAAGCGGTAATCCGGTAGATTTAGCTACTTCTTCTGAGGTGATGGGTGATGATATAGCAGAGAGCACTGCTCTGGCAGAGGGAGTTAGAGTTCCATCCTCATTGATACAAGGCATGATAAATCTCCTAAAGTTTTTTCTTGCAGAAGTACCAGTCTTTACATTCATACCCTTCTTTTAGCCGTTGCTCTGCCATCTCCTGGGTTTTGGGCGGAGGCACGATAACTGCTTCACCCGGCTTCCAGTTAGCAGGGGTAGCCACCTTATGCTTGTCTGTTGTCTGGAGAGCGTCAATGAGACGGAGAATCTCTTGCATATTGCGACCAGTAGTAAGTGGATAGTAAATCATAGCCCGCAAAATTCCTTCCGGGTCAATGACGAAGACACATCTTGCCGTCTCTGTTTTGCTCTCTCCCGGATGGATCATACCATAGAGAGTAGCCACTTTCTTGTCTAAATCCGCAATAACAGGGAAGGGTATTTTAACTCCCATTTTTTCTTCAATGTTTCTCACCCAGGCGATATGTGAGGACACACTATCTACACTAAGACCCAAAAGCTCCACTCCCCGCCTCTTTAATTCAGGATGAATTTCGGCAAAGCCCATAAATTCTGTAGTGCAAACCGGGGTAAAATCAGCTGGATGAGAAAATAAAATTAGCCAACCTCCTTTAAAGTCTTCCAGGCGCACTACTCCCTGTGTAGTTGTAGCTTCAAAGGTTGGAGCTGGTTCTCCAAGCCTTGGCATAGACACAGCCTCTTTTATTTCAGTAATTATTTTTTCTTCCATTTTTTTCTCCTCTCTTTATTATTCTCTTAATTTCTTTTCATTAAAGTCTCTTTATTTTTTCAGTTATAGGAGCCTTTTCTCACCCTTAATCTTTTTTATTTCTGTGATATCTTGTGTAGCTTCCAGACATCCGAGATAGCTTCCTTCTTTATCCCGTACAGCAAAATACCGGATATAAATCAGACGTTCTTTATTTTTTATCCAAAATTCTGCTGTATCTCTACGAGCTTTTTTGAAATCGTCCAGAATTTGATTAACAACGTGGAGGCTCTTACCTGGATGACATTGCTGAACTTTGCGACCGATTACAGCGCGAGTTCGGGGGAAAATTCGCCTCCCCTCTTTATTGAAATATCTGACCGTATCCTCCTTATTTACAAAGGAAATCTCTACGGGTATAGTATCTAAAATTGCCTCAAGCTCCTCTTTGCTAAGATTTTCAATCATTTTTCATTCCTCCTTTTCAAATTCTTCCTTACTTGCGCCGCAGATAGGGCATACCCAGTCATCGGGTAGCTCTTTAAAAGGTGTGCCCGGTTTTATTCCGCTATCCGGATCTCCCTTTTCAGGGTCGTAGACATATCCACAAACAGCGCATCTATATTTATCCATATCCTCACCTCTCTTTTTAGGTTCTTCTTTTATATAAGTAGGTGCAGCTTTAGGAGCCTTACCCCGTTTCACCTCATGATAATAGGCATAAGTCATAGGAATTCCTTCTTTGATGTTTTCTGCCTCCACCACTTTTCCTATAAAGATAGTGTGAGTTCCCACATCTATCTTTTTAATTACCTCAGCCTCCAGATAAGCTAAAGTGTTGTCCAGAACTAAAGGAGCTCCTGTTTCACCGATTTTATAATTTACAGCGGTGAATTTATCTATTTCTCTACCCGATTTGAAACCAAAGTGACCAATAAATTTCAAGGGGGTATTTTCCGAGAGAATAGAGGCAGCAAAAACACGACTTTCCTCAATAAATTGGTGAGTGAAATTCTCTTTGTTGATGCTCACAGCAACGGTAGGGGGTTCGGATGTAACTTGAAAGAGAGTGTTGGCAATCTGTCCATTTAACTTATCCTTTTTTCTTGAGCTAATTACATATAAACCATAACTTATCCTGTATAAAGCCTTAAGGTCCATCTATAGCCTCCTCGTATAATATGTTTAATTTAGCATATAAGTTTTAAGCAATTTTTATGCCAACTCGTAGCTGCCAAAAATAAACTATTTGGAGATACTCTAAATGGTTTATCCATGAGAATTTGTAGATTTTTCTGACAAAAAAAGAGCTCATCTAAATGGACATTTTTTGTGCCTATATTGTGCAAAACTGTCTCTTTCCTTCTTCTTTATCTATGTTCGCCACTTAAAAGCGATTTTCAGGATAATTTAAGGCTAACGGTGGTAGCTTGTTTCAGAGTAATAACTGTAATGCTTTATAGAAAAGTATCTTATGGATACAGTTGCTGGTATTTGAAAAATAGGGAATGTGAGACGGAGCAAAATTAATTGCTCACAGTGCCAACTTAAAAATTTTGTCCTTTTATTGGTGCAGCTTTCTGGAATCAACTGGCAAACACAGGATAGAATATTCTGGATCGGGTGGATATTTCCGGGTTAGCAGTTTATTTTTCTTGAAAGTCTATTTTTGTTGATTATAGTCTATTTTTCTAATTATGTCAAATAACTCCTTCTCCAGTTTTCCGGAAACTGGAGCTTTACCATCTACCCAAAAATCAAGCTCAAAAGCATCTTCAATAAGAGGGTGAAGGCTCCATCCAATAAGGCCGGCAAGGGTGTGAGAGGCAATTAGTGAGATAATCTTATCTTCCAGACTTTTCTTTGTCCTTTTTCTGCCTCTCTTTGTGGACAAAAAAGAAGGGATAGAACCAGGAATAATTCTTGTAATCCAAACAGCTGGAAGATCTTTGAATTTCAATCTTCATCTTCTCATTACCGAAGGAGGGTTAGGTAAAGATAATAGATGGTATAGTCTCTCTTATATAGACCAGCATCTTTTAGGGGAAAAATGGTAGTATCTTCTTCTTACAAGATTAAGAGAGTATCTGCCCAAAAATGAAAGAACAAAAAGATTAATAGATAAGCTGTTCAAAGAAAAACGCATGTTTATCACTTATGCCAAAAAGGAGAGGAAAAGAAAGGTAGACATTGTAGGCTATCTTATAAAATATGTAATCTCTCCCCCGATCTCTTATCGAAAGATTATAGATTACAAAAATGGGGAGGTTACCTTTCGCTACCAGACCCGAGAGGGGACTAAGAATAAGATAAAAAAGCTGGATGCTTTAGGTTTTATCTATTTTTTAGTTCAGCACATCCCGGAGACGAACCAGAAGATGATTCACTACTATGGGCTTTATACAGGAGCAAAATCAAAGAGAATGAAGAAGGTAGTAGAAGAGTTCATAAGGTCTTTCAATCAACAGGGATGGGAAGAGGAACAGGAAAGACTCTTATCAGAGATTCTATCCTTTCCCACTACTTATAGGGAGAGGATGAAGATGAGCTATAATAAAGATCCCTATCTCTGCCTGTTTGTGGAAATGAGATGGTAATAGAGAGGATAGTTGGCCCTTATGGTTATGTTATCTTTGATATTTGGAAAACAGATTATTTCCAGAATATTCCTGATGAGGAGGAGAAGAATACTAAATCTCTTCAAAAAGAAGAAAAAGGACAAAAAGAGGAGTCTTCAAGATTTCACTAGCTTCTATTGCCCTCACTGCAAAAATAAGCAAGCTATTCCTAATAAAGTGGTTTATGTTTTACTCAAGGAAAACATTCTCATTCTGGAGGAACAACTGCTTTTATTTATACTAAATGTGGTAGCCCTATGAAACCCATGAAGAAAGAAGATGTTTAAAAAGCCCTCCTCGCCAAAGGCGAGGAGCTGTGCTTGACAAATTCATAAAGCTGTGCAATAATTTTCTTAGATTGTTTCATTTTATCCTCTCTTCTTCTCTTATTATTTTCTTCTGAGAAGGGAGGATAGTAATTCTTTTCTTCATTGACGAGGAGCATTAATTACCAGACACAATATTTATTATACTACCATCTGGGATTAACAAAAATAGACTTTCAAGAAAAATAAACTGCTAACCCGGAAATATTCACCCGATCCAGAATATTCTATTCTGTGTTTGCCAGTTGATTCCAGAAAGCTGCACCAATAAAAAGACAAAATTTTTAATTTGGCACTGTGAGCAATTAATTTTGCTCCATTTCACATTACCTATTTTTCAAAGACCAGCAACTGTATCCATAATATACTTTTTTAAAAAGCATTACAATTATTACTCTGAAACAAGCTACCATTGTTTGTAGAGTTTACGCAGAAATGATTCTTAAATTAGCTCATAGTATAGTAAAACCGATAATAAAATAGGGGTAATTATAGAAAGAACAACATCGAAAGATTCAGCTAAAGTAGAACACCTTCTATAATTATGTCTGCTTGTTACTTATAGAAGATGAAATAAAGCAAAAATAAGCTCAGAAGAAAGCGAGGTGATAAGTAGAGACATTAGCTGATGAATAAAGGGTAAATAAAAGAAAGTTTAACAATTCGTAAGTCTCATGAGGATGATAAATAAAAATAGATCGTGAATATTTGGAAGGGGGCTGGACAACGAAGAGAAAGTGCATCGTAATAATCTTACTCAGCTTATTTATTGTATGTTTACTTGCTCTTTCCGGTGCAGCATACCTTTATAGGAAGGAGAAAACCGGTACAGAAATTTTTGCTGTGGGTCTTTATGAATATGAACTCAAGAATGTTTATCGTGTCTTGGGCAATGAGGAAGAGTTAGCATTGGGAGAAGAAGGTTTAGCTCAAGGCTGGTCCGGTGAGGAAAGTCTTCGGCTATACCTGGATGGATCTGTCCGTTATCGTCGGCGAATCACTCTCAGTTATGATTCAACCGAAGAGGAGGAGACTGAGCGACTGTGGGCAAAACTTGCCCGGGGAGCCAGCTACCTTTTTTACGGGAAATACCAACTCTCTTTTCCCGATAATAAATTTATTGGGGAAAACAAGAGTCTTTATGGCCCTGAACTTCATCTTGAGGGGAAAAGGAATTTGTTTACCGGAAGTTTTACTGAGGTGAAAGGACTCTTTGCCCGGGATGAGATACCAGCGGATGGCAGCTCCACTTATTTCGTAAAGCTCGCCCCGATGGTGGTAGGGAGCGAAATAATATGGATTGAGGCAAGAGACCCTATTTCGGAAGTCGTTGTTTCTAAAACTCATATGGAGCGAGATATAGACTATACCATCGATTACGATACCGGAGAGATTATCTTTACTGAAGCCATCCCTTCCGTTACTCCAGAGGGAAATATTAACTACATCGTGGCTGACTATCAGTATCTTCCCGAAGCTCCCGGTTACAGAAGATATCTGGTTGGTTTACGCAATACCTATAAAATATCGGATAGGTTAAGCCTGGGAGCAGGTTATCTTACCCAATACGATGATAGAGGCTCTTCCACTCCAGAGTTAGCTGGTAGGAACCCTTCTCAGAATTCGGCTTGGAGCGTGGGTATCCAATACAAACTTGGCGAGGAGCTGGTTTTAAGTACCGAATACGGAAAGAGTCAACAAGACGAAGATATCTTAACCAAGGGGAATGAGGAGGAAAGATCTGCCTATAGAGGTGAATTAAAGGGAAAACTCACTAATCGTTCGGAGGTTCTTTTAGGCTATGAAAGGATTAATCCTGAATTTTTCTCTCTCAACCCCGAGGTAGAGGATGACCTTGAAAAATATGAGCTTTCTCTCTCTCATCAACTGACTGATAAACTAAAACTTAAGGGAGGCTATGAATACTCCCACGATAATATTTTAGAGGAGGAAGAGCCAACCACTACTGAAAAAACCTCTGATTTGAGTCTTACCTATGAATTAGGTAAATACAAGTATCTCGGTCGAGTGGAATTTGAGGGTCTCTATCGTTTTAAAGACGAGGAAAACGACTGGTATCCCCGAGAGGGCAGCCAGTCAAAAATTTCTTCTCTAAAACTTGGTATGGAGCCTTCGGAGGTTTTTAGCTCCTTCGTTAAATACGAACATGAGGATATATACGGTAAGCCAGAGCTACAAATTACCTCTAAAAAAGATACCTCCGCCTTCGGCCTGGAATATAGTCCCACTGAGAAACGTTCTCTCACTACTCAAATTCAGTTCATAGATGAGCGAGATCTCTTAACAGGAGAAAAGCCCTATACTAAAAAGTTTCTTTTCCAGGGGGAAAGGGATCTTACAAGATCGCTGGATGTATCCCTTAACTATGAACATTCAGATACGGAAGAGGGGAAAAGGTTTACTAAAGAAAGTGATGTCACCTCGGCAAAACTGAAATATACTCCTTCCGAGCAACTCATCTTTTCCTTAGGAGAGGAGACTTCGAGGACTGTGAATCGCAGTGCTGATCCTATTAGCACTGAAAAAAGGAAGAAAGACACTGCTGGTATTGAATACGCTCTTACTAACTATTTTCTCCTCTATGCAGAATACGAAAAAGAAGAAGAGAAAACTTTAAACCCCCAGAGTTCCAAACTCAGCGAACGATTAGTAGCGAGACTTCCTTATGAGCCTTCCCATAGATTTTCTCTAACCCCAGGATACGAATACGAGGAGACTCGGGAGACTTTAGCCCAGGAGAGTCTGGAAAGAGAAAATATTCCCTCTTTAAAGATGGACTGGTTTCTCACAGAAAAATGGGAGCTCTTTACCAATGTGGAGCTAAAAACGGTAAAGAGTATCCTTCCTCCTCCAAAGGTTAAGGCGGTTACTGCCACTGGATTGGGAAGAATAACTTATAAGATCTTGGATCGGTGGGACCTTATGGGTCAGTATGAAGAAACTAACCAGATAGAGCCCCAAAAAAGTAATAAGCAAATCACTGCCTTTGAACTGGGCTATGAAATCACCGATAATATAAGGATTGGTCTGGGACATAGAAGTATTAAATTTACAGATGAAGCTATTCCTGAGAATGATTATCAAGCCGACATGGCTTACCTTCGGCTAACGGGCAAGATTTAAGCCTTTTATGAGACGCATTGCAACTTCGTTTAATCCTCAAAAAAAGCTTTTGACAAACTGGAAGGTAATAATAAGTCAGGTTTCCCCGTAATATGTATAAGGAAGCTATTTGAGATTTTTATAAGAAAAGTTAAAATAAGAGGTTAGTATGAACACAACTCCCAATATTATCGGGAAAATTTATGGTTCGCAGGATAATAGTATCTCTCTCAGAAATTCAATTGTAGAGAAACTGAAAAAATTAGCTATAATACTTGTTATAGGAAGTATTATTGTAAGTTTTGTTGCGTCGGCCGTTTATGCCTGGCCCTCCAGCTGGCGGGCTTATACCAAGGGTGGAGATTTACTGTGGGATCCAAAAGATCAAAACCCGTCCGCGATAGATCTTAGAGGGGATAGTGGTTCCGCCGCTGGATTCTACTACCAGGATTCCAACGGACTTTACTTTCGACAAAGAGTAAATGCCAATCCTTCAGGTCCAGGTATATTTGCTCAATATGCATGGATGGTTCTCATAGAAAGCGATGGAGATTCAACCACTTATGAGTGGTCACTGGGAGTGAATGGTATAGGTGAAGAAGTAGAATTATGGGAAAATACTGTTAAAAGCAACAGTCCTGGTGATTTGGCTGAAATCCAAAAATGGACGGGACTCACAGGAACTTATGCCCAAATTGTACTAGCTGATTCAAGTTTTGACAGTGATACAGACTATTTCGTTGACTGGTACATACCCTATACTACCTTCACTTTCCTGACTGGTCTCAATGAAAACTCCACCATCAGGTTCTTTTATGGCACTTCTGCCAATGCTCAAAATATTAATAAGGATCTTCAAGCAGGTGATCCTGGTACCCTGTCTGAGGGGTTCGGTGATGCAGTTACTCCCAGTGGCGCTGTTCCTGTTATTCCGGACGTTGAGGTAGTTGCTCCTTCTGGCCAGACCGCAAATCCCGGGGAGAGCGTTATCTATAATTTCACCGTTAAGAATACTGGCAATACCCTTGATACCTATGAGCTTATTGCTCAATCCCAGCATGGCTTGCCGGTTGGCTCTCCATCCTCTATCACTGTTTCCCCAAACGATAGCAAAACAGTAGCAGTTAGTCTGAGTGTGCCTTCAGATGCTACTGCTGGTACAACTGATGAGTTAACCCTCACCGCTACTTCCAAAACAGACCCTGGTGTTAAAGATAGTGATACCACTACCACCACCGTAGGTGTGGTTCCTGCTGTAGAGGTAAAAGCACCCTTTGGTCAGAGTGCTAATCCTGGTGATGTGATAACTTATGAGTTTGTAGTAAGCAATAAGGGCAATAGCACCGATACTTATAACTTAACTGCTCAATCCCAGCACGGCTGGCCGGTTGGCTCTCCTTCCTCTATCACTGTTTCTGCTGGTGAGAGCAGGACCGTCACCGTTACCGTCACTGTTCCTTCAGATACTTCGGATGGGATAACCGATGATTTGACTCTAACCGCAACTTCTCAGACCGATATCGCCATCAGTGATTCTGACATCACTATCACCACAGTCACTGCGCCGCTTATGAGTATTAATAAAACTGACAACGTAAGTTCGGCAAATGTAGGTGATAGGTTGGTCTATACCATAACTTACGAGAATACAGGGAGCGGCGAAGCGATAGCCCAAATTACTGATATTCTCCCAGAAGGAGTAACCTATGATGCGGATGACCCGGCCACTCCTTCTCCGGATGAAATTCAAGGTCAAAAGCTTATTTGGAAAGATTCCATCAGTCCGGTCGCTGAAAACAGTGACAGCTTGATAATTACTATTCCAGTAAAGGTAAACCTGGATCTGGAAGATGAAACCACCATTACCAACCAAGCTGTTCTGGATTATACGGATCTTAATGGAAATCCTCTACCTCAAAAAACTGCCGAGGACGAGACTCTAATAAGGGCTCCCCAACTTACCCTTACCAAAGAGGTTAATAAGTTGGAGGCAGAGCGAGGCGACATTCTCGTATATTATCTTACTATTAAGAATAATGGCACCGGAACTGCCTATGGGGTCAATATAATAGATACCCTCCCTCGAGGACTTTCTTACCTTAAGGGTAGCTCTGCCTTGAATGGAACTTCCATAGATGACCCTACGGGAAGAAATCCCTACATCTGGAGTGTACCTGATATCTTGGGTAATTCCCGGATAAACTTAAGTTATAAGGTAATTGTAAGCCCCAATGCTCCTCATAAGAAAGTTCAAAACCAGGCTGAGCTTGCCAGCTCCAACGCTCCCACGATTAAAGCTATTTCATCTTTGAAAATAGTTAAGGGTAAAGGTCCCCTGGAGCAAAAGGGAACTGTCCGGGGAGTAGTTTTTGAAGATACCAATGCTAATGGGAAGCAAGATTCTGGAGAGCCCGGTCTTACCAATGTGGAAATTAGACTTGATGGACCTCGAACGGTGAAAACTGATAATACTGGTAACTATAAGTTTGAGGAAGTAGAGCAAGGTTGGCACGTGGTAGCTCTTGATTCCCGAACTCTACCCGAGGGCTATGTGCTTATTGAATCGGATTCTAAATTTGTGGATAATCTTGCTCCTGGGCAGACAAAATGGTTAAACTTTGCCATCAGGAGCCTCCCGGGAAAAATAGTAGGGGTAGTCTTTCTTGATGCAGATAGAGATGGAAAAAGAGACCCTGGCACCGCTGGTATTAGCGGAATCAGCATAGTTTTGAATGATACCATCACTGTAGACACTGATAAGAATGGCAATTTTGTGTTCGACAAACTTCTCCGAGGAGAATATGATGTTCGGCTGGATACTAAAAAGCTGGGAAAGAAATACCGACTCACTACAGATGAAATTTTGGAGATTTCTCTATCTCCGGGAGAGACCATTTCTGTAGATTTTGGCCTTCAGCCAAGACCTTATCTAATTATTAAGGTGGAGTAATTTGAGCTGTATTACAAATTTTGCTAATTTTGAAATTTTTAAGGATTTAAAGGACTGGATAACTCATAAAGAGGTGATAGATGTTTCGGAGATAAAGTTTATAGGAGGATAGACGTAATGAAAATGAGATCTAATATGGTGAGTGCATTTGCAAAGAAAAATTTGCCGTTCCGCTTTCATAAGCATCTTTCATTTTTATTTACCGGTATTATTACTTTTTTTCTCCTTCCGGCATTATTTACTCAAATAGGTTTTTCTCAGGTGAGGATAACTGGCCCCACCGAGTTAACTGCCTGTAGTCAGGCGATCTTCACCATTGAGATTAAGAATGAAGGGCAAGTTTCTGCCTGTAATGTCATCGTAAGCGCTGAAATCCCCCCGGGGTTTGATTATATAGAGGATGATCAGGGAGCATCTCTGGCGGATGATACACTTATCTGGACGATTGGACAACTAGAAGCAGGGGATAGATGGGTTGATTACCTTACCCTAAGGGCAACACCGGAGACAGCTAAGCCATCGGCAAAAGAAAATAGATTAGCCATCACCGTAACTTACGATTACTGTCCTGCTGAGGGGATTAATGATTTTTCTGAAGGTCCGGTTTATTCCAGCCCGGTGAAAGTTAGTTCTCCAGAATTTGCTCGACGTCTTGCTGGCCACAAAGTCGGCCAGCACAAAGTTCCCCCAACTGTCGAAGTAGAGATGACCGTCACTGCTGACATTCCCTCCCCCATAGAGAATGCCAAGCTAATTGATTATTTCCCTGCTGATTGGACTATTCTGAATTCAGGCGGTGGTCAGGTTGACCCCGTTAACCACACCATCACCTGGGACCTTGGCATACTCAGCGATTCAGTCTCTCAGAGCTACACTATCCTCAGTCCCCAAAAAACCTTACCCCCTACAAAATACTTGTTTCACTCCGAGCTGGTTTCAGGAGATTGCACAACAGCAAGCGCTGATTGGACAGTAGTAGTGGCCGACCCCACCGACTGGCCTGACTCGTGGATTACTATTGACCAGGACCTTAATGAGAATGGGACGGAAGATGATTTGCGTGACGTAAAAACCGCCTTTTATAACTACGATGAGAACTATCTCTACCTGAGACTGTGCCTTTATGGGACTCCTGATTTCGCTGGTCCGTCTCGCTATAAGTGGTTTTTCGACCTCGGCGTAGGTGATAACCTATACATTTCAGGCAATAATATATTGGGTACTGAGTATCTACTGTTTGTGGAGGATACCAATAATGATGGCACAGGAGAGGTCTACCTTCTCGATGCTCATGGCTACGACCGATTTAGGGAATATGAGCCCAACATATACAAAACAAACCCTGGTCCAATTACTGACCCAACCATAGCTGGCTACCGATTTGATGGAAATTGCGTTGACCTGTATATCAAGCTGAGCGAATTGAAGGTTGACGGCGTGGGCAGGTCTAACCCCTCCGGCATAAACCTCACCTGGGCTACTGACCAGGAAAACCCAAACCTGGAGCAGGCGCCAATCACAGATAGAGCCAACACTTCTGATGTGCCCATCCACATAGCTCCTGTTATTGATGTCACCAAGACCGATTCACCTGACCCGGTCGAGACTGGGCAGAACATAACCTATACAGTTACCATTACTAACAGTGGTAACATAGATGTCCTCGACGACCCGAACAGCAATGAGTTTGAAGATAGCATCCCAGAAAATACAACTTATGCCACTGGCAGCATAATCGTCAATGGCACTCCCAACGACGATGATATCTCTGACGGCATAGGATATGACTCAGTAAATAATAAAATCATCTGGAACGGCATTGTCCCTGCTGGCGGCAGTGTCACCATAAGTTTTCAGGTCACCGTAAAGTCGCCTCTGCCTAATGGCACCCAAATATCAAATCAGGGATTTGTTTGGTGGGATTCAGATGGAGACGGCGTAAATGATGCCTATGAGCCCACTGACGACCCGCTCACTACCGAGGATAACGATCCCACCATCACCACAGTTCACTCGGCTCCACTGCTGATGATAACCAAGGATGACTGGCCTGACCCGGTCAAGCCTGGGGAGACCCTGACCTATACCATAATCTATCAAAATATCGGCAATGGAGTTGCCCATAATGTAGTCATCACCGAGACTTATGATGCAAATGTTACCTTCTCATCAGCTTCGCCTTCGCCTGATAGCGGAACAAACAATCGCTGGACAATCGCAAGCCTTTCCCCTGCAGACGGGCAGCAGACGGTAACTATAAATGTCACCGTCAATGCTAACGAGGGAACAACCCTGCATAACTATGTTAACATCACCTGTGATGAGGGGATATTTGAGGATGATACTGAGGAAACAAAGGTCAGCAGTGCTATCCTGATTTTGAGCAAGGCGGATAACCCTGACCCTGTCCCCGCCGGCGAGCTATTGAGCTATACCCTCACCTACCAGAACATGGCAACGGACAACGTTACTGAAACCGTGATTACGGATACGCTCCCCTATGAGGTGAGCTATGTTTCAGCAAGTCCGGCACCAAACTCTACCTCAGATGGCACATTGACCTGGAATATCGGAAAGCTTGCACCAGGCGCCTCCGGCAACATAACCATAACTGTCAGGGTCAATACACCTATAGACAGCGGGACGGTGATAACTGATAACGTTACTATTACCGGTTACCTTGGAGGTGCAGAGAAAGTCGGTACGGATGTTGAGGAAACCACTATCATCTCGGCTCCCATCATTGCCGTTGAAAAGACCGATTCCCCCGACCCGGTTGAGGCTGGGGGAACCCTCACCTACAACATAACTGTAACCAATAGCGGTAATGCTGATGCCACAGGAGTTAGCGTAGTAGATGACTATAATGAGACTATCCTTACCATAACGGATGCAGGTGGTGGTGTTGATAACGGTGACACCATAACCTGGGATGGAGGGATAACCATTCCCGCCGCAGGCTCCGTTTCTTACGCTGTCACTGCCAAGGTAGCATCTCCGCTTGATAACGGCATCAAGCTGTTCAATACTGTTTCTGTGGACTGTGACCAGGGGGTAACTGCCAGCACAACAGAGATTACCACGGTTCACTCGGCTCCACTGCTGATGATAACCAAGGATGACCGGCCTGACCCGGTCAAGCCTGGGGAGACCCTGACCTATACCCTCACCTACCAGAATACGGGAAATGAGGTTGCTCATGATGTGGTCATCGCCGACTACCTCCCTGCTGATGTAACCTATATTTCAGCAAGTGGGACTCTGTCTTTCTCAGACAGGACATTAACATGGGATATTGGGGACCTTTCGCCGCAAGTTGGAGAGCAAACACTAACCATAAATGTCACAGTCAACTCGCCATTACCTGATGGAACGACTCTGGAGAACACTGCTAACATCTGGTGCAGCCAGGATGTAGGCTCCTACATAACAGAGAGCACCACAGTTCACTCGGCTCCACTGCTGATGATAACCAAGGATGACCGGCCTGACCCGGTCAAGCCTGGGGAGACCCTGACCTATACTTTAATCTATGAAAACACCGGGAATGCTGTTGCTCATAATGTGGTTATCACCGAGACTTATGATCCAAACGTTACCTTCTCCTCGGCCTCTCCCTTACCTGATAGTGGGACGAACAACACCTGGACAATCCCGAGCCTGTCGCCCACAGATGGACAGCAGACGATAACCATAGAAGTCAGCGTCATCTCACCATTGGCTGATGGGACAATCCTGAATAACTATGTCACCATTAGCTGTGCTGAGGGTGTATCTGATGATGATAGTGAGGGGACAATAATTAACAGTGAGGCTATCTTAATTTTGAGCAAAGCTGATTATCCTGACCCTGTTCCTGCTGGTAACTTATTGACCTATACTCTCACCTACCAAAATACGGGAACAGCTACCACCACCGGAACTGTGATCACAGACACCCTCCCCAATGAGGTGACCTATGTTTCAGCAACCCCGGCACCAAGCTCAATATCGGGCAAAGTATTGACATGGGAGATTGGGGACCTTGCGCCTGATGGCTCACATACTATAACGATAGAAACTAGGGTCAACTCACCATTACCTGATGGTACAAAGATAAGAAATAGAGCCTCCATCACCTCCAGCCTTGGAGTTGGCGCTGATGTTGAGGATACCACTGTTGTTTCAGCTCCCATCCTTAGCATCGAGAAGACAGATTCGCAAGACCCAGTAGAGGGTAGTGGTACATTAACCTACACCATAACCATAGCCAACAGTGGCAACGCTGATGCTACTAATGTGGTAGTGACTGAGACCTATGATGTGAACTTTGCATTCTCATCAGCCACGCCAGCCCCTGATGCTGGGACTAACAATCAGTGGACGTTTGCCATCATTGCTGCCGGGGCAAGTAAGACCATCACTATTACAGGAACCGCCCTTCTAAAAGGTGAAGCATCTCTAATCAATACGGTCTCCTTTACTTCAGATAATGCAGGAGGCGGAAGTGTAACCGAGACAACAGGCGTAATCTCGGCCAACCTGGAAGTTACCAAGACCGATACACCTGATCCAGTCATAGCCGGTAACATCTTATCTTATTCAATTACTGTAACCAACCTGGGTCCCTCTGATGCCCAGAACGTGGTGGTGAGCGAGAGCTATGATACAAACTTTATATTCTCATCAGCCACCCCAGCTCCTGATACGGGGACAGAAAATCAGTGGACCCTTGCCACCATTGCTTCGGGCGCAACTGAGACCATCACCATTACCGGCACAGTTAGTGCCTCAGCCAGTGGCAGCCTGAGTAATACTGTTGCCCTTACATCTGATACCGCTGATCCGAATACTGACAACAACACTGTGACTGAGCCGACGGTGGTTAACACCTCGGCCGACCTTCTTATGGAAAAGAGCGGCCCAGCTACAGGAACAGCAGGTACCAATATCACCTACACTCTAACCGTAACCAATCTCGGACCTTCAGATGCAGTAGATGTGAGTGTTACAGATTCTATACCTACAGGAACCGAATGGGTAAGTGATACCTCTCTTGGTGCCTATGATCCAGCAACTGGAGTATGGACTATTGGCAATCTCACTGCGGGGAGCACCACTTCCCTGGATATAACCGTCAAGATCCTTTCGGGAACCACAGATTCGCTAGTGAATGCCGCTGTGGTCAGTACGACTACCTCTGATCCTGATACAACCAATGATACTGCTTCGGTAACCACTACCGTGAATACCTCAGCTGATCTTTCGATTACAAAGATAGATTCACCCGATCCGGTCATAGCCGGCACCGAGTTGACCTATACCATAACCGTAACCAACCTGGGTCCCTCTGATGCCCAGGATGTAGTAGTAACTGATCCTCTACCGGAAGAATTAAACAATGCTCAATATTCTACGGATAATGGCCTAACTTGGAGTCCTTATACTGGTTCAGTCTCCTTAGGTACTCTCACCTCTGGAGGTGAAGTAAGCTTCTTAATTAAAGCCAATGTAGATCCCGCTGTGGCTCAGGATACCGTACTTAGCAATACCACCACGGTCAGCTCAGTTACTCCTGATTCGGATAGTACTAACAACAGCGCTACTGAGCCGACCACGGTCAATACCTCAGCTGACCTTATAATGGCCAAGACTGGTCCAACCTCAGGTACTGCTGGTGAGACAATCACCTACGCCTTGACCGTAACTAACAATGGTCCCTCTGACGCTCTTGAGGTGGCTGTAACTGATGCCATCCCCACCGGAACCGAATGGGTAAGTGATACTTCTGGTGGAGCCTACACGCCAGCAACAGGAATATGGACTATTGGCAAACTTGCTGCTGGGAGTAGTGTTTCCCTGGATATAACCGTAAAAATACTTTCAGGAACCACAGATTCGCTAGTGAATACCGCTGTGGTCAGTACGACTACCTTTGATCCTGATACCACTAATAATGAGGCTGCGGTAAGCACTACGGTCAACACCTCGGCCGACCTGGTCATCAGCAAGAGCGATTCACCCGATCCGGTAGTTGCTGGTGAGACATTAACCTATACCTTAAAGGTGACCAACAATGGTCCTTCAGATGCCCAGAATGTGGTGGTGACAGATACTCTACCAGCAGGTTTAAGTAATGCTCAATATTCTCTTGATAATGGCGCCAACTGGAATCCTTATCCTGGCTCAGTTTCCTTAGATACCACACCTTATCCAGGTTCGACTGGTTTCTTAATTAAAGCCGATGTGGATAATAATATAGCTCCGGGTACCGTGCTTAGCAACACAGCCACAGTGAACTCTGATACTTATGACTCAAACCCCAACAATAACAAGGGAACCCAGGACACTACAGTCATCACCCCTATACTAACGATAACCAAGGACGATTACCCTGAGCCTGTTAAACCTGGGGAGACCCTGACCTATACTTTAATCTATGAAAACACCGGGAATGCTGTTGCTCATAATGTGGTCATCACCGAGACTTATGATCCAAACGTTACCTTCTCCTCGGCCTCTCCCTTACCTGATAGTGGGACGAACAACACCTGGACAATCCCGAGCCTGTCGCCCACAGATGGACAGCAGACGATAACCATAGAAGTCAGCGTCATCTCACCATTGGCTGATGGGACAATCCTGAATAACTATGTCACCATTAGCTGTGCTGAGGGTGTATCTGATGATGATAGTGAGGGGACAATAATTAACAGTGAGGCTATCTTAATTTTGAGCAAAGCTGATTATCCTGACCCTGTTCCTGCTGGTAACTTATTGACCTATACTCTCACCTACCAAAATACGGGAACAGCTACCACCACCGGAACTGTGATCACAGACACCCTCCCCAATGAGGTGACCTATGTTTCAGCAACCCCGGCACCAAGCTCAATATCGGGCAAAGTATTGACATGGGAGATTGGGGACCTTGCGCCTGATGGCTCACATACTATAACGATAGAAACTAGGGTCAACTCACCATTACCTGATGGTACAAAGATAAGAAATAGAGCCTCCATCACCTCCAGCCTTGGAGTTGGCGCTGATGTTGAGGATACCACTGTTGTTTCAGCTCCCATCCTTAGCATCGAGAAGACAGATTCGCAAGACCCAGTAGAGGGTAGTGGTACATTAACCTACACCATAACCATAGCCAACAGTGGCAACGCTGATGCTACTAATGTGGTAGTGACTGAGACCTATGATGTGAACTTTGCATTCTCATCAGCCACGCCAGCCCCTGATGCTGGGACTAACAATCAGTGGACGTTTGCCATCATTGCTGCCGGGGCAAGTAAGACCATCACTATTACAGGAACCGCCCTTCTAAAAGGTGAAGCATCTCTAATCAATACGGTCTCCTTTACTTCAGATAATGCAGGAGGCGGAAGTGTAACCGAGACAACAGGCGTAATCTCGGCCAACCTGGAAGTTACCAAGACCGATACACCTGATCCAGTCATAGCCGGTAACATCTTATCTTATTCAATTACTGTAACCAACCTGGGTCCCTCTGATGCCCAGAACGTGGTGGTGAGCGAGAGCTATGATACAAACTTTATATTCTCATCAGCCACCCCAGCTCCTGATACGGGGACAGAAAATCAGTGGACCCTTGCCACCATTGCTTCGGGCGCAACTGAGACCATCACCATTACCGGCACAGTTAGTGCCTCAGCCAGTGGCAGCCTGAGTAATACTGTTGCCCTTACATCTGATACCGCTGATCCGAATACTACCAACAACACTGTGACTGAGCCGACTGCGGTCAACACCTCGGCTGACCTTCTTATGGAAAAGAGTGGTCCAGCTACAGGAACAGCCGGCACCAATATCACCTACACTCTCACCCTAACCAATCTCGGACCTTCAGATGCAGTAGATGTAAATGTTACAGATTCTATACCTATAGGAACCGAATGGGTGAGTGATACCTCTCTTGGTGCCTATGATCCAGCAACCGGTATCTGGACTATCGGCAATCTCACTGCGGGGAGCACCACTTCCCTGGATATAACCGTCAAGATCCTTTCGGGAACCACAGATTCGCTAGTGAATACTGCTACGGTAAGTTCAATTACCGATGATCCTGATACAATTAATGATACTGCTTCGGTAACCACGACTGTTAATACCTCAGCAGATGTTCTTATTACCAAGTCTGACTCCCCTGACCCGGTGATAGCCGGTGAGACATTAACCTATACCTTAACCATAGCCAACAATGGGGGTCCATCTTCAGCCCTTAACATCTCTATTACAGATACATTACCGGCTGGAGTGACCTATGTCAGTGATACCTCAGGTGTAACACCGACTGTTTCAGGCAGTGATTACACCTGGAACTTTACCGGTACAAACTCAGGTCCTGCCGGTCTAACCGATGAGGATAAAGATAGCTTTGCTGATGACCTTACTCCTAATGCCAGCTTCTCCCTTACCATAACGGTAAAGGTGGATGCAAACTACACCGGAACAAGCCTCTCCAATACGGCCACGGTAAGTTCAGATACATATGATCCTAACCCTGCCAATAACAGTGCCACTGAGACAACTTATGTTTTACTTAAGCCAAGCCTCAGCATCGAAAAGCATGTCATACCATCTTCTGGTTATCCTGGTGATACTTTCACTTTTACCCTGGTAGTTAAGAATACTGGAGAAATTCTCGTGGATCCTGTTCCGGTTAGTGATACTGTGCCAGTTGCCCTTAGTCAGCCTTTTGAGGCAACTCCATCGGCAAGCAGTGTTGTGGGACAGAATATTAAGTGGGATAATGTTGGTCCTCTTGGTCCGGGAGACTCAGTGACTCTTACCTATAAAACTCAGGCTCAACCTGGATATACAGGAGTTTACTATAATACTGCGCGTGTAATGGGAACTACCCCGGAGGGTGAAATCATCACTCACGAGGCCAGGGTCCCGGTAACCATACTCAAATGCTCTCCTGCTTTGATAACAAAGAAAGAGATAGTAAAGATAAGTCCCGAGATTATAAGGTTTAGTTTTACCGTTCAAAACGTGAGTAATTGTACTGCCTACAATATAGATATTAGCGATACCTTACCTTCTGGATTCAAATACCTCTCAGCAAGTACGTATCTTAGCTGGCCTGGGGGAATTTATACCGAAGATCCTCAAATTAGCCAGGGGGGAAAAAGGCTTTTTTGGGAGAGCTCCATTACTCTGGCAGGAGGTGAGCCTGTGGGTGAGTCTCTGAACTTGAGCTTTGATATAGTAGTAACTGATGAGGCAAAGCCAGGTGTTACCTATACCAATGCTGCCTGGGCCACAGGAGAGAATCAATGGGGAGACCCAATTGAGCCTACCACCGATGAGCCTGATGATACTGATCCCGATGATTACGACGAAGTAGAATTCACCATCGTCCTTCCACGACTTCCAAAGCTTGAGTTAGAAAAGACCCAAGCTATTATACCTCCACTTCCCTGCGAAGTAGCCAGGGCTGAGTTGGAGAAGGTCTGGTTCCAAACTGACATCTCTATGTATGCATCCACAGAACTTCTTTTCACTGGCAAAGATTTCCTCCGGTGGGCAGAAAGAAAGGATTTAACCATTGATCCATTATCACTGCGGCCAACTGGAATATCTCTTCTCAGTGCCCAATCTCACAAGTATTCGGCGAATAATATTCGTAGTCTGGTTTTTGATTCCGGGATGGGACTTAACCTTCGCTATGGCCCCAGAATAGAGCAAATGGCTAGTAAAGAAAATGTCTCTAATGAAACTGCTCTGCAAAGACTTCTGGAGAAATACGCTCAAGCCGTCGGACTTGAAAAGCTTCCTGAAAATCCTTGGCTAATTTTTGCCCCTTACGAGGGGGGTGACCCCCGATATATCCAGGAGATGAAGCCCGAAGACTGGTCAACCCGAAGGTGGCAAGACTATGACCTCGATATAGTGCCCAGTGCTCTGGGTCAATCCCTGGTAAGAGAAGTCCTTTTAGCAAGAGAACTTTTGGCTTCTAATCATACCCAGGAGGGAAAAGAAGATATACAGGGTCAATATCTGGGTAAGGATGCCTTGAGTGGATATCTTGGTCTGGTGGTGATGGAAGAGACCGCTAACAAACTATTGTTATTAGAGAAGCTCTTAGCCCTTACCAGGGAAAAAGGATACTTCCCCCACCGAATAAAAGTTAAATTTGACCTTAAAGATAAGCCTATAGATTACACAATAACTGATTCCTCAAGTCATCTCTTTGACCAAATCTCGCTTCTCTGGGGGTTGCTTGAATTTAAACTTCTCTCAGATCCTAATATAAAAGATAATTATGATCGCCTCTTTGGGAAGGGTAAAATGTTCTCATTGGCCTTGTATGAGCTCTCTTCCAAGCTGGCCGAGAAGGTTTTAGAGAATATCTACCAGATGCACTATAACAAAGATATAGGGAGTCTAATTGAGGTAGTTCAGCCAAGCTCCCAGATTTCTCAGTCTCAATCTATCTCTACTACTCAAGCTGGTCTTTCTCTCCTGGTTTTAGAAAGAGCTTACCATGGTCTTTATGATGATCCTGTACTACAAAAAAGAATTAAGGAACTTGCGCTCAGGCAGAGTGGATTCTTACTTAATCATCTTAGGGCACCTGAAGGTGGTTTCTATGATGGTTATAATCTGAAAAATAATAAAGTTATCTATGGGAAGAAAAGAAGCTTAGTTTCTCAAGTAGCCGCCATTAGAGGTCTTTTAGCTACCTACAAGCTCACCAGTGATGAAAAGTTAATAGAAGTTGCCAGAAAAGTATTTGATTACCTGGAAAAAAGATTCTGGAATGAGGACTTCAGAATTTACACCAGCGCGACCAACTCCACCATTGGCTATCGTTATACTCCTTTAAATGTTGGTTTAACTATAGGAGCTTTAAGAGAGCTGATTTACCTATCAGATAAAGCTCAAGCTATTCATATCTTCTCCAGGCTTACTGATTTCTTTCACAACATTCTGGAAGAGGCAGGTCTTGAGCTCTCCTGGGCCAACCTTGAGGGAAAATTACCTATAGTTCAAGATTCTGGTAGAAATCAGATTAGAGAAGTAGGAGTAATTGAGGCTTCCTTTGGGGTTGCTCCCGTGCTCCAGTCAGAAATTTATCTTATCCTCCCACCAAGAGTAAGCTTGATTAATCTTTATGAGCGAGGTCCCTGTGAGGAGAGCCAGGCTATTCTGGAAGAACCCTGGTTCGTGACAGATGTGGCTATGTATGCTGCTATAGAACTGGGGAAATATCCAGAGGAAGGGATTGGCAAGAAGATGAGAGAGTATTCAGATCTTAACCTCACCACCCTTACTCTCTCTTCCGGTATGGGGCTACCCCTTAAATATGGACCTCTACTTTTGAACAAAGCAGAAATGAAAGGAGTCTCGGCGGAAGAGCAACTGGAGAAAGATCTTCAAGAATATGCTCGTTTGAGCAATTTAAAAGATAGGCCCAATGATTTATCTTATATATTCGCTGAATATGCTTCGGGAGATCCCCATATCAAAGAACCAAAAGCACTCAGGTGGAATCCAGACACCTTGGATAAGACTCTTAGGATGAGTGCTTTGGGAATGACTCTGGTAAAACAGGTGCTTTCTGTCAGGAATCTTCTCCTCACCAATCATACACTTGATAATCAAGAGGACCCAGCCGGACCGTATCTGGGGAGAAGCAACCTTAAGGGTTATCTGGGACTGGTTTTAACCGCCGAAATGGTCAACAAGCTAAAGTTTTTAGAAAAACTTTTCACACTTTCTCCTCAAGGAGAGTACTTACCTCATCTGGTGAAGGTCACCTTTGATGATGAAGGAAGACCGCTGGACTACCAGATAATCGATGCATCGAGTGACCTTTTTGATCAGCTCTCCCTCCTCTGGGGATCAAGTGAACTCAGAAGATTTGCTGATCCTAAGATAGAGGATAACTATAATAAGCTTTTTGGTGAAGGCAAACTTTTTCCCTCTGAATCTTATGAGCTTTCTACCAGCCTTGCCCGGCTTGTCTTTGAGAACCTCCTGAAAATGCATTACGATAAAGATTTAGGGACATTGGTAGATAGAGCTGTCGAAGGAGAGAAGATGCGGCGAATTTCCACCATAAACGCTGGTCTTGCCATCCTGGCACTTAGAAGTTTTTACGATAGCTTTGCTGATGAACCTGAACTTCAAAAAGAGGCGAAGAATCTTATAACCTCACAAACTAAGTTTATTATAGAGAAGCTAAAGGATAAGAGAGGTGGTTTCTACAGTAGCTATGAGGAATCCGGCTTGCAATCTGAACCTTTAGTGGGGGATAAAACTCTCGCTTCCCAATCAGCAGCTATCAGGGGACTCCTCACCGCCTACCGGTTGACCAAAGACAAAAAATATCTGGAACAGGCAGAAAAGGCATTTGATTACTTACAGGCCAACTTCTGGGATAAGAATCTCGAGGTCTATAAGAATAAACCTGAGGAAATAGCCGAAGAGCTCGGATATTCCTATTCCCCTCTGGATGCGGGTCTTACTACAGGAGCCTTAGAAGATCTTGCCAGTCTTTCTTCACCCATTAAGGCTGACCTTATTCGCCTCTATCTTACTAAATTCCTCCAGAAAGTGGTTGATAAAGCAGGTCTACAGCTACCCGGGCGAAGAACTATTCGCCTCTTAACTCCCTATCCTCGGATAGAAGAAGAATACTTTGCTCCGGTCATGGCCTCTCGAATAAGTTTAACTAGTCTTATTAGAAAGATTAGGAAAAAATTTGCTCAACCCGAAGATATCATTATATACACTATTACTGTTAAAAATTTAGGAGAAGACATCGCTTATAATGTGGTAGTAAAGGATATCTTACCTCTCGGGGTAACTTACATCGCCTCCGAGCCGGAAGCCAGTGTGAAGGGTAGAGAGTTGAACTGGAGCCTGGGAGAGATTTCGCCAGTCTCTCCTCCTTTACATATTAAAGTTTTAGTTGCTGTTTCTTCAGAGATTTCCCAGGGTACTCACCTGCGAAACTGTGCTATTATAAGCTACACTGACAGTGAAGGTAGATACCAGCCAGTGAAGGAAGCCTGTGTAGAGGCTGAAGTTCGAGGAAAGATAGTAACCAGCTTTCCCGCCTATTAATCCATTAATTATTGGCGAGTGAACTCCAAAAATTGTCCGATGATTCTTAGCAACTCCTATCAAAGACAGAACACTGAAACCGAGATGGACGAAGTGTTATCCTTTTTAAAGTCGGAGTGGAGTAATCCAATGGTTTTCCTGGGAAATTTTCTTAAAGAAAAGGGGGATTATGTAAATGAAAAAGATAACCTGGTTAGTAGTCTTAATCCTGGTCGTTAATGGAGGCTTTGTTGTCAGAGCTCTTCCAGCTCAAGAGACCTCGCCACCAGACATAGAGTTTTCTGAAGAGCTGTGGGATTTTGGAACTATCAAGGAGGGAGAAAAGGTAACCCATACGTTTGAGGTGAGGAATTTAGGAGGGGCTAAACTTGTGATCGGTAAAGTAAGAACTTCTTGTGGATGTGCGGCTGCCCTGGTTTCTTCGCAAGAGGTTGCTCCGGGTGGGAGTGGTCAAATCAAAGTAATTTTCGACTCCTCGGGATATAAAGGGAAGATTAGTAAGAACATTTATGTTGAATCAAATGATCCTGACGAACTTCGAAAAGTACTTACCATAAAGGCAAATGTTGAGGTCTCACCAAAACCCACTATTAAATTAATGGAAAATAGCTGGGATTTTGGATTGATTACTGAAGGGAGGAAGCTTACATACATCCTCTCAGTAAAAAATACGGGCGAACAAGAATTAGTGGTTAGCAAGATAAGCACATCTTCTCATTATACTCATTTTTGAGGAGATCTCAAATCAAAGTATGACAAATTATTTTTTTTCTGAGTCCCATAAGGTCTGAAACATTTCATTTCTTATGACTCCACCGGACAGAAAGGAGTGGTGAAAGAGTACCTTTGTATCGATTCCAACGACCCTTTCAGGAAAACCGTAGTTTTTCCCATCACTGGCTACGTAATAGAACCAAAACCGGAACTTACCATCTTGCCGATTTTTTTAAATTTGGGAACTGTCAAACAGGGCGAAAAATGCACGGCGATAATCGAATTAAAAAACCGGGGAGAGAAAAAATTGAGATTGTAAATATTAATAGCTCTTCTAAATTGATAACCGTCACTCCCTCCTCAATAGAGATGGGGTCCGCTGAGGAATCGAAAATTGATATCACTCTGAATCCCGGCAAAGAAACTGGCCAGATAGAAGAGTATCTTTACATCACTATCGCCCTTCCTATAGAGGTAGTGATTAAAGAGAGGTAAAATAATGGGGAGACCGTTAATTTTTCTTAATAATACTCTATCTATCTTTCTCTTTTTAACAGTAATACTCTTAAACGTAGGTGCGCCGAGAATTTCCAAAGTCTTTGCTTTACCAGAAGGTAAAGTAAGAATGTTTATGTTCTATGCAGAAGATTGTCAGCATTGTCATTCCATAATTAATGAACTCCTGCCGGAGCTAAAGGAAAAATATGGACCGATAATTGAGACAAAGTTATTTGAGATAAACGAGCCTGAAAACTATGACTTCTGGGTAGAGCTGGAAAAAGAGTGCGGAGATACGGAAAATGAGGTTCCTACAATATTCATCGATAATTATGTGCTGGGTAGTTGGGAGGAAATAGAGGAAAATCTGGAGAACATAGTCAAGCAGTCTATTCTTAAAGGAGGGTGTGACTGGCCTTCACTCCCAGGGGTAACAGTTGCTGAAGTTGAAGATTTTAGTCCGACCAGTAAAACTATTTATTTAGCTTACTTTTCCCAGCCGGGATGTAAGGAATGTGAGCGGGCGCATTATATAATAAAGAATCTAAAGCTAAAATATCCCAATTTAAAGGTGAAGGAATACGACCTTTCTCTTGGGGAAAATAAAGAGTTAGAAGTTGCTTTATGTATGAGATATGGAGTTCCAAAGAGAAAATGGCTGGTGAGCCCGGCGGTCTTTATAGGTAAAGATTATCTGTTAGATAAAAAGATTAGTGAAGTTAATTTAAAAAAGATACTTTTGAAATACAGGCCGGTAGGGTCGCATCCTCCCCGGGAGAGTGTAGAGAGAGAACTTGCCCGGGCTAAAAAGGCTCTGGTAGGTGAATTCTGGTCCTGGAGGCCCCTTACGGTTATGGTGGCTGGCTTGATAGATGGCGTTAATCCCTGTGCTTTTGCCGTCATCATATTTTTCGTATCCTGGTTAATAATTATTGGACGGAAAGGTAAGACAATATTGGCTGTAGGTTTAATCTACACTCTTGCCGTGTTCCTGGCCTATCTTCTGATTGGCATAGGGGCCCTCAGATTCGTCCAGGCACTGGTAGTTTTTCCATCAATTTCAGTAATAATCTATTCTCTCACGGTAATGGTTGCTTTAGCACTCGGTTTTTTTAGTCTGTATGATTATTTCAAGGCAAGAAAAGGTGAATGGAAAGAGATTAAACTTCAATTACCAGAGTTTTTAAAGAAAAGGATTCATAAGACGACCCATCAATTTATGGGGTCCGATGCTAAGATGAGGACCCATCTGGTAGCAGCATTTGTGGTAGGATTTTTGGTATCCTTATTTGAGTTTCCCTGCACAGGGCAGATCTATCTTCCCACCATAGTCTTTGTTACTCAAATGCCCGACTTGAAAATCAACGCCTTGAGCTACCTGATACTTTACAATCTTATGTTTATCATTCCTCTGGGAATTATACTGGGGTTTACCTATTGGGGAACATCTGCGCCCCGGTTCGTTCAAATTTTGGAAAAGAATACAGGCCTGGTAAAAATATTAACTGCTCTCTTTTTCTTTGGTTTAGCTGGATACTTAATCTATGCTATCCTGTAGCTCTTTAATTATATGGATTGGATTTTAAGGGAACAGCTTTTCCTCCTTCCCTTTTCTCTTCATAAACTTGGGTGAGTGCCGTAATACACAAACCTTCTATACTATGTCGCTAAGTGAAGTGGCTGCCTTTTCGGTTTCATTTAGCCTGGTTTTACAGTCTTCTTTATGGTTCGGAGCAGGTCAACCAAGGCATAAGGTTTCTGTAGAAATAGAAATCCCTTTTTGTGTATGACGGACCATTGCGATTTCTCATCAGTGTAGCCACTGCTCAGCAGGATCGGAAGTTCGGGTTTACGAGAGAGGATTTGGTTAACCAATTGAAGACCATTTTCATCAGGCAGGACCACGTCGCAGAAAACCAGGTGAAACTTTCCCTTCTCCCTCTCAAAGATATCCAGCGTCTCTTTTGCATTTGCGGCCCCAAATACGACGTAGCCATTTTCACCAAGTGCCCTTGTGACAAATTTGCGGACTTCTTCTTCATCTTCCACCAGCAGAATCCGCTGGCCACTGCCTTGAAGCGCTGGCAACGAAATCGTCTCTTTACTTTCATCTTCCGGCTTCACGGAAAAAGCTGGCAGGTAGACCTTGAATGTTGAGCCCTGGCCGGGTTTACTATCAACATTTATCCACCCCTGGTGCTGTTTAACAATGCCATGGACAACAGACAGACCGAGTCCAGTACCCTTTCCAATCTCCTTGGTGCTGAAAAAAGGCTCAAAGATGCGCTGAATGATTTCTTTATTCATACCGATTCCCGTATCCGCAACCGATAGACAAACAAATTTGCCGCACCGCACTTCGGGAATAACCTGCCGGTGGTCCTCGTTTAGGGTCGCGTTTTCGGTCTTGATAATGAGTTTCCCACCTTTTGGCATGGCATCCCTGGCATTGACCGCCAGATTCATAATCACCTGCTCAATATTTCCCGCATCGGCCCTTACTGTCCAGAGGTCAGGCTTCGGGTATGTCTCGATGGTAATGTCTTCACCGATAAGGCGGTTGAGCATCTTCAGTAAATCCTTAATCGTCTTGTTGACGTTAAGGTATGTAAACTCCATTGGCTGCCTGCGGCTGAAGAGAAGCAATTGGCGGATGAGATTTGCCGCACGCATAGAAGCACGACGTATATCCTTCAGATACTTATATGAAGGACCATCCCTGTCAAATTTTTCCATCAACAGCTCTGTATTTCCTTGAATAGGCACCAGCAGATTATTGAGATCGTGAGCAACTCCTCCAGCCAATGTTCCAATAGCTTCCATTTTCTGCGCCTGGAAGAGCTGGGTTTGTATCTTTTTTATCTCTTTCTCCGCGTGCTTGCGCTCAGTGATGTCTTCTCCTGAACTTAAAGTGCCAGTGATATTACCTGCTTGATCTCTCAGTAGAGTATCGTGCCATGCGATAATTTTCTCCTCGCCGGTTCTGGTCAAAACAGGATTTTCAAGATATTCGACCGGCTCAATCTCTCCCGCCATTAACTTTATGAAGGTCTCTCTTATTTCATCCCTGACTCTTTCCGGAATAAACGTATCGAACCAGTTTTTTCCAATAATCTCATTTTGTTCATATCCCAAAATCTCACAGCCCTTTTTATTTATAAGAGTTACCTTCTGGTCAGCATTAATAGCTATCATCATAACTGCCGCAATATCAAGGTACTTTTCGGCCTTATTTCTCTCTTTTTGCAGTGCTTCTTCTGATTTCCTGTTCTGGACTTCTGATGCCTCTATTTCAGCAATTCGCTGGTTAAGAGCCATTAATTCATCTATAACCTCATCTTTCATCCTGGAGACCTCCTAAAATAGGCAGCAATTTCACCTTTTAGAAAAACTTACCTCTTCGTATAATGTAAAGTTGAATTTTAACTTACCTAATAAACCAAGCGGCCCGTATACTGGAACATGGTGGGAAGATTCTATTCTCGGGTTTCCTGGATTCTCTTCTCGAGGATTCGATCGGGGGAAAAATCCCTTAGTTGGAGATAAAAGATAGATGCATCAATTAAGGCATCTAAAGGAACAAGGCCTATTATTTCGCTTTCTCTCACAGATACCCCATAATGTTTTGCCTCTGTTTTAATTAGCTCTACAACTCTATACAAGGGAGTAGTTTTATAATCTGTTATATTCATAGATACCTGAACCATACCTTCTTTCTTCAGTTCAACTCCTATCGCCTTAAGATGCATTAATCCACCGCTACTCGCTCTTATATCTTTAGCAATTCTCTTAGCTATTTTTATATCCGTGGTCCCTAAATTTACATTGAAAGCTATAAGGGGCATCCTTGCTCCTACTACGGTGGCTCCGGCTGTGGGATGGAGAGAAGGCTTGCCAAAATCAGGACGCCTCTCCGGTTTGGTTATCTCTTTTTTTAATGTCTCATATCCTCCTCTGCGAATATTCTCTAAATTTTTTCTCTCCGGTCTTATAGCAGCCTCTTCATAAAGGTAAACAGGAATTTTCAACTTTTCAGCTACCTCTTCCCCCAAATCCCTCGCTAATTTGACACATTCCTCCATAGTTATTCCCTCAAGAGGAATAAGAGGGATAACGTCGGTGGCACCTATTCGTGGATGAGCACCTTTATGTTCTTCCATATTAATCAGTTCTGCCGCTTTTTTAGCAGCATAGAAAATTGCTTCTTTTACTGGTTGAGGTTCTCCAACAAAAGTTATCACCATTCTATTATGGTCCTCATCCCGTGAATAATTAAGAAGCCAAACCCCTCTTTTATCTCTAATTTGGTCAACAATCGCCTCGATAACCTCTTTTCTTTTCCCTTCACTAAAATTGGGAACACACTCCACTAACTTTGACATAATTTACATCCAGTTATCTACATTATACCAGTACCAGGAAAGTATTAGTAATAAGTTTGTTGAGTTTACAGGTATCGAGGGACTTTCCCCGAAGGAGCCTTACAGGAGCTACCTTAACGAGTATTCGAGTTGAGGAAAAAGAAAGACTTGCTGTTTGAGGAGCTCTGCGACCTGCTCTGCTTGTTTTTGAATTTGGGGGGAGCAGCGTAGAAGAGAGGGGGGATATTTCCCCCCTTCAAAATCCTTCAAGTCTTTCCTGTAGCTAAGAAAACGAGCAGAAACAATCCAAAGCGGATATACTCTGGTGGTGAGGGAAAAGTCCCGAGATTCTCTTGAGTATTTTCAAAATTTCATTTCGAGAGCTCTGAAGAACCTTCACAATAATCTGATTACGCAGATTCTTAAAAATGATTACACCGATTAATCAGAGATTTCTGACTTTTTAGAAATCTCATTTTATGTTTTCCTTTTCTTCTTCAAAATTTTCCAGGCTCTCTTTAGTTCTTTAGGAGTATTAATACCCAAAACCACATCAGGCTCATCAGCTCTTAAGGCATGCACTTTTAACTTTCTTTCACTTAATAATTCAACTATATCAGTTAAATAGTATTCTCCTCCTGCGTTATTGCGGTCTATGCAGGAAAGGAGTGGAAGCAGTTTCTGGGTATCAAAACAGTAAATACCACTATTTACCTCTCGAATTTTTATCTCTTCAGGGGCGGCATCTTTACTCTCCACAATCTTTTTAATTTGTTTATGACCGTTTCTAATAATTCTTCCGTAGGAGCCAGGAGAGGGAAGAAAAGCAGTTAATATGGTAGCCACAACTCTTTCCTCTCGATGATAATTAACTAATTTAATAATTGTAGAGGGAGTAACAAAGGGAGCGTCTCCGGGAAGCACCACTAACTCTCCTTTGAAATCTTTCAACAAAGGGGCGGCTCGTTTAAGAGCATCTCCCGTGCCCAATCTTTTATCCTGAAATGCATACTTAAAACCTTCTCCTAAAATAGATTTTACCTTATCTGCCTGATAACCCACTACAACAATAACCTCCTTAATTCCGCTTTCTAAACAGGTATTAACAGGAAAACTTACCAAAGCCTGGGAATCCAGGGAATGAGCTAATTTAATCAATCCTGACCTCATCCTTGTTCCTTCCCCTGCTGCTAAAACAACCGCCTTTACATTCTCCATTTTCTTCCTTCTCTCCTTTTTTCTTATTAAAATATCAGTAATTCTGCATTTGTCAACTAACCTTCCTTTTTGTAAATATTCTTAAGACATTTTTAAATTCCTCTAACTTTAAGATATAAGATAAGAAAGAGAATATACTCACTCCTACCCCTACTCCAAGGCCTACCTGGACAATCTGAAATATTATGGAGGGCAACCTCTCCTTAAAAGTAGATATCTCTTTGAACAGTAAAAAGATCCCCATTCCCATTATTACGGTGATAAGAATAATTTTCAAAAAAGAGTGAAGAATCTTTTTCCCTCCTATTCTTTTTAGCCTCTTCCTCAATAAAAAAAGTAGAATAAACATATTGACCATCATAGAAATGGAGGTAGCCAGCGCTAATCCTCCCTGTTTTAAAGGCGATATCAAAAGAAAGTTGAGCAGGGCATTAAGGCCTAATATAATTACGGATATAATCACAGGGGTAACAATGTCTTGTAAGGAGTAAAAAGCTCTCGTGATAATCATAACCTCTCCCATAGCAAATAAACCAAGCGAATAATAAAATAAAGCCTGGGAGGTCATCAGTGTATCTTTTACAAGAAAGAGTCCATGCTGGAAAAGAAGAGAAATTAGGGGTTCTCTGATCATAATCAGTCCCATACTGGAGGGAAGCAAAACCAGAAGAACCATCCTTATCCCCAAGGATATGTTCTCTCTTAGCTTCTGCATCTTTTCTTTAGCTGCTAAAGTAGATAAAGTAGGAAAGATAGCTGTAGATAAAGCTATGGCAAAAAGACCCAGAGGAAATTGTATTAACCTCATAGCATACTGAAGGGAGGAGATACTACCAGCGGAAAGAGTGGAGGCGAAAATACGATTGATAATTATATTAATTTGAAGAGTGATCCCTCCAAAAAGAGCCGGGACCATTAATTTAGCAATCTTGTGCAATCCGGGGTCTTTAAAAGATAAAAAAAGACGATAGGCAAATCCCTCTTTAAGTAATGAAGGAACCTGAAATAAGAGTTGCATTCCTCCTCCCACTACCACACCCAAAGCTAAACTATAAATCCCATATTTAGGAGTCAATGCTAAAGAAAATAGAATAATAGCTATATTAAACATAAGAGGAGCAAAGGCAGGAGCAGTAAAATGTTCCTTACAATTGAGGACAGCCATCACTAAAGCTGCTAAGCTGATAAATATAAGGAAGGGAAACATAAACTGGGTCATTCGGATAGCCAAACTCATCTGAGAAGGATTCTCTCTAAAGCCGAAAGCTAAATAGGGAATGTAGTAAGGAGCCAAAAGAATTCCTGCGGCTGTTGTTGCTAATAAAATCAGAATTAAAAGAGTGAAAACATTATTGACTAACTTCCTGGTTTCATCCTCTCCCTTTTTAGATAGCCATTCACTGAGAACAGGAATAAAGGCAGCACTCAATGCTCCTTCTGCCAGAAGGGACCTGAAAAGGTTAGGGATGGTAAATCCTACCCAGAAGGCATCGGTAGCTTCTGAGTAACCGAATATATAGGCAATAACTTGCAGTCTCACTAAACCGAGGATGCGCGAAAGAAGAGTTCCCAGACCCACTATACCTGCCGCCTTTATTACTGCGTCTTTCTTCAAACTTTAACAGTCCTCGGTTGCAAAAATTTTAAAATTTAGTAGAATATTGGTATCATTGGATGCTATTTAAGGAGTTAAAAAATGCCCATTATTAAATCGTCTAAAAAAAGTATGAAAAAGAACCAACAGAGAAGGGAACGTAATCAAAGTATAGAGAGCAAAGCTAAAACAGGGATTAAAAAAATAAATGAGCTTATTACCCAAAAAAAGGGAGAGGAAGCAAAAAAAATCCTTCCTCACATTGTAAGCCTTATTGATAATACAGCTCAGAAGGGAATCTGGCACAAAAATAAAGCCGCCCGGGAAAAATCTAAATTGATGAAAAAGCTGAGCTTTAAGTAAGTTTATCTCAGATTCGACAATCTGAGCAATATTTTTCGCAATAACAAGAGACAGGGAGTCTTGTTTTTTCCTCTAATCCTTTACCCCTTTAATCCTCTAATCCTGTGTTTTCCCTTTAAGATCCCTCTTTTCTTATAGCTTGCCCTATCATTTTAGAGAAGTCAAATGCTTCCAGAATATTAAGAGGCAAAGGAAAGACTATGGTAGAGTT
>JAYEHT010000208.1:0-10452 GCA_034659655.1 Candidatus Aerophobota bacterium
GTTACTGATATAGTTAGTCGAGGAGGAGCATTTTTAACTACCTGGATGATAGCTAATGAGAGAGAAAATCCCCTTTATGAGGATTACGAGCGTCTTCTGGAAATAGCTAAAAAGTACGACCTTACTTTAAGCTTAGGGGATGGTTTTCGTCCGGGATGTATAGCTGATTCTACAGACAGAGCTCAGTTTCAGGAGTTAATTCTTCTGGGAGAGTTGGCTAAGAGAGCCTGGGAGGAAGATGTGCAGGTAATGATAGAAGGCCCGGGCCACATCCCTTTTAATGAGGTAAAGGCAAATATCCTGCTTGAGAAAAAATTATGCCATAATGCTCCTTTCTATGTGCTCGGACCTGTGGTTACCGATATTGCTCCTGGATATGACCACATAACTTCGGCTATTGGAGGAGCATATGCGGCAAGCAGTGGAGCAGATTTTTTATGCTATGTTACTCCTGCAGAACACTTAAGACTTCCCACCTTAGAAGATGTAAAGGAGGGAGTGGTGGCTACCAGAGTTGCCGCCCATATAGGAGATATAAGCAAAGGACTAAAAGGAGCATTAGACTGGGATTTAGAGATGGCCAGGATGAGGAAAAAGAGAAATTGGGAAAAGCAGATTAAATTGTCTATCAACCCCCATCTTGCCAGAAAAATGAGAGAAGAGAGCAAACCCCAACTTTCCGATGTATGCACTATGTGTGGCGAATACTGCGCCCTAAAGCTTGTTGAGGAAGCCCTCAGGCCCGGCAAAAAAAGTAAAAAACCTTAACTTCTTCATACTTATTTTCTGAGCTAATAATGTTACACAGCGCTAAAAACCGACTGCTTGTCCATCCTTCCTATGATCAGAAGCACTGCAATAGCCGTCAGCTAATTTGTAGATTATTTGAGCTCCTCCGAACACCGGATCTTCTATAATTTTAATTCTGTGACCCCGGCTACTCAAATCTTTTAAAACCTCCGGCTCAAGACCGGGTTCAAAAGCCACTTCCATATCTTTTAGGACACGCCAACGAGGAGCATCAGAAGCTGCCTGAGGATTTTGATGATAATCAAAAATACGAACCATCATTTGTGCGTGACCTTGTGGTTGCATCGATCCCCCCATTACACCAAAGCTCATTAAAGGTTGGCCGTCTTTAGTCACAAACGCTGGAATGATTGTATGGAAAGGTCGCTTTCCTCCTTCAACTTGATTGGGATGACCCCTCTTTAAGCTAAAACAGGCCCCTCGATCTTGTAGGCTAATTCCAGTATCTGGTACTACAATGCCTGATCCGAAGCCCTTGAAATTAGATTGGATAAAAGAAACCATCATACCATTAATATCAGCTGTAGTTAGATAAACAGTCCCCCCCTGCTCTGGAGCCCCGTACCCTGGATTCTGTGCCTTTTTTAAGTCGATTAGCTTCGCTCTTTTTAATAAATAGTCCAGGTTTAGTAAATCCTTATAATCTATTTCCATACTGGAGGGGTCCGATACATACCGATGTGTATCTGCAAACGCCAATTTCATAGCCTCAATCTGTAGATGTAAGCTATCTGCAGAGTCTACAGGATAATCTTGAATACCCCAATGCTCAAGGATACCTAACATAACTAATGCTGCTATGCCTTGTCCATTTGGAGGAATTTCATGCAGAGTAAATCCATGATAGTTAATAGATATAGTTTCAACCCAATTAGCTTTATGGTTAGCCAGGTCCTCTTTCGTAATCAACCCACCGGTAGCCCTGGCATAAGCAACTATTTTATCTGCTAAATCTCCCTGATAGAAAGCTTCACCTTTTGTTTCTGCAATCTTTTCTAAAGTCCTCGTTTGAGCTTTAAATTCAAATTTTTCTCCTGCTTCAGGTGCTTTACCATCAGGCAAGAATGCAGAAGCAAATTCAGGAAAATCTTCATATGTTTCAGGGGCAGAACTCCACTCTTTAGCAGTTCTCGGGGAAACCAAAAAACCGTTGTAGGCATATTTAATTGCTGGTTCAAATAGGTCCTCAAAGGACAAATGTCCGAGGTGCTTGGATAGTTCTACCCAGGAGGAAACAGCACCAGGAATAGTTACTGAATCCCATCCCGATTGAGGCATAGATTTATATTGAGAAAAATGTTCAAAATCCCAACCAGCAGGAGACTTACCTGAAGCATTGAGGCCATGTAATTCATTCCCATCCCAAACAATAGCAAAAGCGTCACTACCTATTCCGTTGCTAGTGGGTTCCACTACTGTTAAAACTATGGCAGTAACAATAGCGGCATCTACAGCATTACCACCCTTTTTAAGCATTTCTAAACCGGCTTGAGCTGCTAAAGGTTGGGATGTAGCAACGATATTGCGAGCCATAACGGGCATCCGCTTAGAAGTATAAGGAAATTCCCAATTAAACTGCATCATTTTGGCTTTTTAATTTCTCATAAATTCGTTTTGCTTATATCTTTAGCAAAAATTAATCCGAGGTCAAATATTCGATTTCGCATAGTGGACAAATAAAAAAACAGCATAATAAAAATAAAATGAGGAGGTAAGAAAATGAAAATTGGAATTCCTTATGGAGATAAAAAGGTCCCCCTTGAGATAAAAGAGGAAAATCCCATAAAACTCATCTATCCTAACGAGGTTGAGTCTGTTGACGAAGAAGAAGCTTTATTGAAGGAGCTGGAAAATCCTCTCGGTTCAAAATCATTTGACGATTTTTTAAACGAGGCAAAAAACATACTTTTTATAGTTAACCACTAAATTAGTTTTAATTCCTCTTCTACGGTAATGACCCTCTTCTCTTCCAGAGAAATATTGGCAGCTAAGGTTAACTTGAGAGTTTTTAAAGCGTCTGCATAAGAAGATCTTATATAGTTAGGATTCTCTTCTTTTATTGCTCTGATGAAAGCCTCATTTTCGGCCTGATAGGGGTCTATTTTCATCATTATCTCCCTCTTCTCTTCATTGACAATCTTTAAAAGATGGGAAGAGAGAAGCAAATCTATCCTGAAACCCCTTCCAATAAGGTTAATTCCCCAATCTCTTCCTTGAGATAAAGTGCAAGCAGAGGAAATGTTGCCTATAGTACTGTTTTTAAATCGAAGATTTGCACAAGAGGCATCATCTATAGTATAATTCTTTATATCCTTCATTAAACCCTGAAATGCCTGGGCATAAACTTTGTCTACCTCCCCTATAAGGTATCTTGCTAAATCAAAAAGATGGGTACTCTGTTCTACTATTTGGCCCCCTGATTGGTCCTTTATTCTCCACCAATGAATATCACGCATTGGACATAAATAATACCCTAATAAGATAGCGATTTTCTTTCCATTAATCTCTTCCCTTACTTTGTTAACAATGTCCGCATATCTGTAAACATATCCCACGCTTGAAATAATACCTTTCTCTCGGATAACCTTATCAATCTGACAGGCTTTATTTATGTCTAAAGTAAGAGGTTTTTCTATAAATAGATTTATCCCCTTATTCGCGGCAATTATCTCCTGGTCATTATGAGTAAAAGGTGGAATGCAGATATATAAAGCATCCAAATCCTCCTTTTCCAACATTTCTCGATATTCTGTATAAAATTTTGCCTTATATTTTTTAGCTGTTTTTTGGGCTTCCTCCCTAGATATATCACATATAGATACTAATTCCGCATCTTTTATCTTTGTCAGTTTATTCATGTGTCGCTTAGCAATCCTGCCTGTCCCAATAAAACCAACTCTAACCTTAGCCATCTTTAATTCCCTTTAAGATAAATATACTCATCTAATAAAAATTTGTCAAATGGTTGTCATGGTAAAAGTGGAGTGAACTCCTAAAATTGGACAAAATAATTCAGGGCAGTGAGATACTGACAGAGTCAAATAAATCCCGAGAGGATTAAAAGCTCACCCAATACGCTCTTTGAAACATTTCACCTGACCTGTCAAATCACAGGGATACAGTCAAGTTTGACAGAATTTTTAAATTTGATAAATTAAATTTTAGTCTCTTAGAAAACACTTAAAACAGATAAAGAGGGGAAAATTATGGTAGAAAAAGAAAAAATTGAGCAAGGTGTAATAAATATGCTCAAAGTGAACATGGGTATCAAAAGTAGTGAAAAGCTGCTCGTAATTACAGACATACCAACTCCAGAGGAATGGATAAAAAAGGAAAGCAGAGAAGTTAGCGAAATGATTGAAAGGTCTTTACTTACAAAAATGGTAAGTGAGATATCTGAGGAAAGCTTTCCGGATTGTAATGTGGAATTTTACCCATACCCCTCTGCAGGAAAGTCTGGTACAGAACCCGGGAAAGAAGTTGAGGAAAAAATGAAGAAAGCTGATGCAGTAGTTGCTATAACAAGTTACTCACTCTCCCATACAAAAGCACGGGAAAATGCTTCCAAATCAGGCACTCGCATTGCAAGTATGCCTACGTTCCTCTCTGAGATGTTCTATCCAGGAGGACCGATGGCCACAGACTACACAAAAATACATGGAGAAGGTGAAAAGATAGCAAAACTGATTAATAAAGCAAATGAGGCTGAGATAACCTCTCCGGAGGGAACAAACCTAAAATTTAGCCTGAAGGGAAGATACGGCAATATCGACGATGGAATACTTAAAGAAAAGGGCACATTTGGAAATCTTCCCGCTGGCGAGGTCTATACCGTGCCCCTGGAGGGAACAACGGAGGGAAGCCTGGTCGTTAAAGAAGGATGGTTTGCAGACCTTACAGAAAATATGACGTTCATTTTCAAAGAAGGGAAGATGACAGAAATTATTGGTGGAAGTAAGGTAGGTGACAGATTCAGAGAGATGCTTGAGGTTGGAAAAAACGAGGAGCCTTACATCTCCCGGAGAAATTGTGCCGAGTTGGGTATCGGAACAAATCCAAATGCCAGGCGTCCCGATAATGTTCTTGAGGCTGAAAAAATAAAAGGGACAGTTCATATCGCAATAGGGGACAGCTCTCATATGGGCGGCAAGGTAACCTCAGATCTCCATCAGGATTTCGTTGTTTCCAAACCAACGATGAAATTTGATGGGAAGGTAGTTATGAAAGAGGGAAAACTTATAGTTTAGTTAAAATCGGATGAAGGGATAGATAAATGAAGAGATTCTTAGGAAAAAAGGAGCTGGAGGATATAGTCTGGGGGGCAACACTTCTTGGAGCCGGTGGGGGTGGTTCTCCTCAAGAAGGACTAAATCTTATCAAAGATATGGAAAAAAAGGTGGAGCTTTTCGACCCAGAAGATCTACCTGAAAGGGCTAATGCAGTAATGGTTGCTGGAATAGGATCTCCAAAGGCATTTTCCGAAAAAGGCTTTGGACCCGAGGCCATTAGCGCCTACGAGGCAATCAAAAAAGTAGCATCTATTGGCGGGGTTGATATCTCTTATTTGATGCCAGGGGAAATAGGTGGATTTAATGTAATAACGCCGCTTTATGTAGCATCAAAAGAGAATGTTCCAGTTGTTGATGCAGATGGGAATGGGCGCGCAGTTCCTGAACTGAGCACAGGACTTTACCCTATATACAAGATTCCTACCAGTCCTCTGGTAGTGGCTAACAAGGAAGGAGATGTTCTAATAGCCTACTTGAAAAAACCGTTTGATTCAGCATCGGCAGAGAGAATAGCAAGATCTTTAGCTGTCTCATTTGAGATGATAGCAGCATTTGCCACCTGGATTGTCAGTATTGAAACCATTAAGAGGTGTCTGGTTCCAAAATCTATTTCCAGGTCGGAAGAGATAGGAAGTATAATAAGAAAGTCAAAAGAGAGTGGAAAAAACGTAGCAAAAGAGGTGGAAAATATTACCGGCGGAAAAGAGATCTTCAGGGGGGAAATCAAAAAAATCGAAATGAAAACAGCGGAGGGATTCGATTTTGGAAGAACAACTCTGGAAGGAATTGAGAACTATCAAAACAGCACCCTGAATATAGACTTCAAGAATGAAAATATAATCGCCTGGAAAGATAGGAGACCTTTTATTATGGTCCCGGATCTGATAGCTATGATGGAAATAGAAGGAAAACCTCTTACAAATGCAGATACAAAAGAAGGTATGGAGATAGTAGTTATGGTGATTCCTGCTCCAGAGCCCTGGAAAAGAATTCCCGAAGGGTTCAATTGCTGGAAACCCATACTGGAAAAGCTGGGATATAAAGGTAGCTATATCTCATTATAAAAAGGGGGTGATTAGTATGAGCAGGAGAATTCTTGGAAAAAGGGAACTTCTGGACATAATACAGGGTGCTGCTTTTCTTGGTACAGGAGGTGGTGGCTCTCCCAAATCTGGGGAGGTGCTTGTTGAGGGATTTCTTTCAGGAAAAGAGATAAAACTGGTATCTGTGGATGAGGTTGAAGACGAGGCTAAAATAGTAGTGGCTGCAGGCATGGGTGCACCGGAGGTTCTTTTGAAAAGAGGCTGGTCAAGAGAGACTGTGAACGCCTTTAATGCATTGGAAAAAGTTACAGGGGAAGAGTTTAACTATGTTATTCCTGTGGAAACCGGGGGATTTAACAGTCTTACACCAATGACTGTAAGTGCTGAGAAGGGTATTCCAACAATAGATGCTGATGGTGCCGGCAGGGCAATTCCAGAACTTCAACAGACGATGTTTTGTATAAATAATATCCCAATATCTCCAACAGCCCTGGCCGATGATTCTAACATATGGATAGTTATAAATGCAGAGGACCCTTTTAAGATGGAGGATCTTTCAAGAGCGGTTACCACAGAGCTCGGCATGCAAGCAGGGATAGTTTGCCACATAATGCCAGGAAACAAGATGAAAAAAGCAGCAATACCAGAGACAATTTCAAAAGCAGAAAAGGTAGGAAAAGCAATCCGTGAGGCGAAAACAGCTGACAAAGACCTGGTGGAGGCGATATTGAGTATTGTTGACGGCTTCGTGCTTGGAAAGGGAACAGTAACAGATGTATCTACAGAAACAAAGGGAGGCTTTGACTTTGGAAAAGCCACTATTAAAGGAGATGGAGAAACACTCAGAGTTGATTACAAAAATGAAAACATGCTGGCCTGGCGGAATGAAAACCTTGTAGCAATGGTACCAGATAGAATCTGTTATATTGGCTTGGATGGCCAACCCTTAACCAATGCTGATATCAAAAAGGATATGGAGGTTGCCGTCATCGGAATAAAGGCTCCTGATAAATGGAGAGTTCCTGCTGGATTCAATGCTTTCAGAAGGGCGGTAGAAGCTATGGGTTACAAGGAGGAATATAAGAGAATAGAGGAGCTAAATAAAAAATAGGAGGTATCAGATGAGTGAGAAAGAAATCTGGCCCTGGGAAGATAAGTTTGGTGATTACTCAATGGTCCCGGTGCCAACACATGAAAGAAGATCCTTCCTGAGCATCTTTTATGTTTATATGGGCGTGTTAGCCTGTATCGCTGTTCTTTGGGGAGGAGGAACACTTGGTTTACAGTTCACATTGAAGGAGGTAGTGGTAGTTGCTATAGTAGGCTCGGCAATATTAGCGGTTATCGGAGGACTTACAGCTGCAATTGGAGGAATTTCCAAGTGTTCTACATATATAAATATGAGATACCCATTCGGGCGGATAGGGTCACAACTATTTGGCACAATTATTGCCGGGGTAGCCTGTGGGATTGGCTGGTTTGCTGTGCAAACCTGGCTGTTTGGTATCATACTAAACACTCTTTTCCCTAATGCATGGTGGGCCAATGTGGGAGTTGCCTCAATCTGGGGAGGGTTGCTTATGATAACCACAGCTATCATTGGTTTTAAGGGTCTTGCATGGCTCAGTTACCTGGCAGTCCCATTCTTTATGTTACTTGCAGGTGTGGGAGCTATGATAGGCATAGCAAATGCAGGAGGATTTGCAGGGCTTGCCAGTATAAAACCAGCGAACCCGGTCTCCTTCGGTATAGGTGTAACAGAGGTTGTGGGTATGTACATAGCAGGAGGCGTAATCACTGCTGATATTTCTCGGTATGCAAAAAAGGTCTTAGATGGACCTATAGCATGGATAGTTCAGGTTATCATATTCCAGGTGTATATGCTCTCAGGAGCTGCAGCATTAACACTGGCAACAGGAGCTGCCAATGTTGCCCAGGCACTGCTCATTGGAGGAGCAGGCCTTGGTGCAATACTAATGGCGGTTCTTGGACAGTGGACAACAAATGATAATAACCTGTATAATGGAGCTTTATCGTTTAATACCTGGATCCCTATCAAAAAGAAATACATTACCCTTGGTGAAGGGCTGATAGGCGTGGGTTTAGCAGCCTGGTTTGGATTTTATGCCGGGGCAAGTATGCAGCCATTTCAGAATTTCTTAACTCTTCTGGGAAAGATTTTACCTGCTATAGGCGGTGTATTAGCCGCTGACTTTTATCTATACCGTTGGTACAAGAAGGAACCTCTCAGGCAGAGATACCACTTCAAACCAGGGATGAAGATTGCTCAAGTAAACTGGGCTGGTTGGGTCTCAGTTTTATTAGCAGCAATAATTGGTGGATGGGTAATGAAATCCGGAATACCAGCTCTTAATGTAATGATACTTGGAGCAGTATTTTACATAGTGATTGCTATTGTATGCTCCGGGTTGGGTGTAAAGATAGATATTGGTGAACATACTATAGGCAAGACAGGAGTGTAAAAATGGAATTTAAAAAATATACCCAAATTTCCACAAGCGTGCTTTTAATACTCTCTATTATACTCTTGGTATTAGCAGGTATGATATGGTCTAAAAACATCTATGCTGGAGTTATATATCTAATAATAGGTATAACTCAACTAATATCCACTCTATTGTTGTACCCCCGAATTGGAAAAATAAAAGATATAACTGAAATTGGCAACAGGGCAGTAGAGCACAACTGGATTATCCTTTCAATAGGGATTGCGGGATGTGCTTTATTCTTGGCTCCTTTCTTTAAAGCAGACTCTATGGCGGTTCCTTTTGCAGCTTTTACAGTCTGTTTAATTTCAATCCTGTTTAGTATTCTCAACATCTATAGAGCAGTAAGAGAGGCAAAAGCACGGATGGTTGTGTAAAGTCCTTACCCTGTTAGATAGCAAACATCTAACAGGGTTTACTTTTCTGTTTGAGAAAGGCGAGAGCAAATGGAAGTTTTGGAGGCAATAAAAGGAAGAAGAAGCATAAGGAGCTTTAAAGATAAAAAGATACCCCAACAGCTGCTTAAGAAAATAATGGAAGCTGCAATCTGGTCTCCATCCGGAAGCAATGCACAAGCATGGGAGTTTATTGTTGTGAATAATAGTGAGGAGATTAAAAAAATAAAAATCTTATCTCCGGGGATGTTTGATCTTCCAGCGGCAGTTGTAATTGTATGCATAGATCTGAAAAGAGCTTATGACATTGCAGGTGAGCTTGGCAGGGAGATACTATCTCTAATGGATATTTCAATGGCCTCTCAAAATATTATGCTGAGAGCATATGAGCTTGGAATAGGCTCCTGTGCTGTAAGATCTTTTGGGATAAGTGCTATAAAGAAACTGTTTAATCTACCGGATCACATAAGTCCGGAGCTCTTAATTACACTGGGATATCCTGAAAAGATACCAGATCCACCGAAAAGGAGAAAAATTGATGAAGTCATCCGCTGGTGGAAAGGATAAGGATCAGCTGAAAAGTGATTTCTTTGCTCTCCTTACCTTTCTGGTAATCTCTGCCAGGAATTGTATCGAGGAGCCAAAGCTGTACGGGCCTTTCAGGCTGATTGATGGAGCAAGTAAACTAATTGAAATCCTCGAAAGAGAAGGAATAGCTGATGAATTCTTCTTAAAGGTGAGAAAGAGAATAGAGGATAAGAAATATTCCGTAATGAGGAGGAGAGAGGAATTCGTTAAGTTTTTAGATGATTTAACAGTGGACTTTGCTGATGAGTTAAAAAAGGGAGGAGGCTAAAAAGCCTTCCTTTTTAGGACGTTGACTTAATACAAAAATAACCTATATTGATGATAAAGAGTGGAAAGGCGAACATCAAGAAATTCTGATTGTAAGAGACATCGGTGGATCGGTTTGGAGTTTTCAAGTGTAGGGGCCCATAGCTCAGTCGGTCAGAGCAGCGGACTCATAATCCGCATGTCCCAGGTTCGAGTCCTGGTGGGCCCACCAGGGCGGATAGCTCAGTTGGTAGAGCGCTGCCTTCACGCGGCAGAGGTCACGGGTTCAAGCCCTGTTCCGCCCACCATTAATAAATATAGAGTAAGAGGTAATCTTTCTCAAAAAAGCAGGATTAGAGGATTAAAGGGGTAAAGGATTAGAAGGAAAAAAGAGGACAATCTTAGCAAAGATAAGTTATTACAATATGGGGCCGTAGTTCAGTTGGTTAGAATGCCTGACTGTCGATCAGGAGGTCGCGAGTTCGAGTCTCGTCGGCCCCGCCAGGCCGAGGTAGCTCAGTTGGGTAGAGCACAGGACTGAAAATCCTGGTGTCCGCGGTTCGATTCCGCGCCT
>JAYEHT010000209.1:0-3344 GCA_034659655.1 Candidatus Aerophobota bacterium
AAGGTTTCCAGAGATGAATAAACGGCGGCTGTTAACAAAGTTAACAGACTCAGATTTATGGGAAGAACTATCTCCTGAAGAGATAAGATTATATCTTCTCCTTGTAATTTTTGTTGGTAAAAGAAAGAGGAAAGGAAAATTAAGATGGGGAGAACTTAAAGAATGGTTGGGGGAAAATTTTGATATTAAGCAGTTAAAAAAGGCGGCTTATAGTTTAGAGAATTTCCATTTAGTTAAAATAGATTATTCCTCAAAGAATTCGGAGATAAGGTTTGAACTTTTGAAAAGATAAACCCCGTTAGATAGAGAAACTTATCTAACGGGGTAAAGGAAAAGAAGATGAAAAGAGAGAATTTTGCTATATTACCTCTTCTGTTTACTGCTGTGATGATAGGAGTAATAGGTGCCAGTACATCTACCAGCTATGGCGAATTAACAGACCAGATATGGACCTACAATGACCCCTCATATATTACTGAGACTACAAATTTTGGAGACGGGGATACAGTTTATGTAGAGGTAACCGACTCGGTCACCACCGGCTCACCTAAAACCATTACGGTGCAGAATAAGACTGTTGGCAATGAGATATCGGTGGAAGTTAATGAGGTTACAGAAACAGTATATAGGGGATCTCTTGTTGTCTATTCGGGAGCTAACGATGATGGGAACGACAAATTAGCTCTTTTTACCGGGCAAACAGCAACTATCACTGCCGATTTAGCTGATGATGGTAGTGAGGGGACAAAAACTATAAGTTTTGTTGAGTATAAAGAATTTCTTTCTTTAAATTTTGTCCAATCTGTAGCTCGAAGAGACGGTCCTGCTAAAATTATTTTGAGAGTGAGTGAGCCAGCGGATATTACTATATATCTCTTTAACCTTACAGGGAAGATAGTTTATAAGTGGAATGATTATGTTACCTCTGAGGTGGAATGGTTGTGGACGGGAGTAAATATGTATGGAGAGAGAGTTAATAATGGTACCTACATCTGCAAGATTACAGCTAAAGCAGATGGTTCAACCGTTAATCGAACCAAGATATTGGGAGTTCTTTATTAGAAGATTTGGAGTATAGGTAAACCAGATAAAAATTGAAGCAGATGATTAGAAGGACCGAAAAACATCTACATATTTTCCTCCGGATTAATGGCTGAAATTTTTGCCTCCAAACCTCCCTTGCTATTATGAATAAAACTTATCTGGACTCTTTTCGCCAATCTGCCATTACAGAAAGTCTTACCGGTTTTTATAATGGGGAGCATTTTTCCAGGCGCTTCGATGAGGAGATAGAAAGAGCTTCTTAAGAACTTGCCTTATCCCTCTAATCCTTTAATCCTCTCTATACTGGTGTCGGGGTAGCACCCGTTTAAATCATTTAACTATGCAGCGAAGCAGTAGGTGTTAGGTCATTAATAAACGATTTGATGCGCTGGGTAGATGAGTAGATGAGTAGATGAGTGAATGAGTAGATAGGGAAAAGTCCCGAGATATTCTTGACTTCTTATAGAAGTTAAAGTAAAATAATGCTAATTAGCCTTGTAAAATGGGAGAAAGGGGAAAAAGATGGAAATTGAAAAAAGCCCTGAGCTCAAGATAAAGGGGAAGATGGTTCTTCATCAAACTATGAGGGATTTAACTTCTTTAAGGATAGGGGGAGAAGTTGACATTTTTGCAATTCCGGAGGATTTAGAGGATTTAAAGACGGTTCTCTCGTTTTGTAAGAAAAGGAAACTCTCTTTTTTAGTTATAGGAAACGGGACTAAATTACTTATGCGAGATGAGGGATTTAAAGGGGTTGCACTTAAGTTGGGCAGCTTTTTTAAGACTGTAGAGAACTATGATAGAGAAATAAGAGTAGGAGCAGGGATGAATTTATCCCAATTGATAGATTATACTTCTCAAAGAGGATTATCAGGTGTAGAATCCTTAGCCGGGATCCCGGGAACGATTGGAGGAGCAATAGTGAGAAATGCGAGTGCTTTTGGTCAAACTCTTTCTGAAAGAGTCTCTTCGGTAAAGGCAATGGATAAAAATAGCAACTGCTTTACCCTTCTTAACAAAGATATGGATTTTGGTTATAGAACAAGTATCTTTTTAAAAAATAAAGAGTGCGTAATAACCGAGATTAGGTTAAAACTTTCTCCGGAAAAGAAGGAGAAAATTATCTCACGCGTAAAAGAGGCAAAAAAGAGGAAAGTTTTAACTCAACCTCTCTCTTTTCCCTCTGCTGGATGTATATTTAAAAATTCTTCTTCTTATTCAGCTGGCTTTCTTATCCAGCAGGCAGGGTGTTTAGGTTTAAGGGTAGGGGATGCTCAGGTCTCTTTTCAACATGCCAATTTTATAATTAACAAAGGCAATGCTACAGCTCAAGATATGCTTGAATTAATCCAAAGGATAAGGGAGAGAGTTAAGGATAGATTTGGTATTTCATTAGAATCTGAATTGGAGATAATTTAAGGTGATGGAGAAGGTTTGCGTTTTAAAAGGAGGGATTAGTGGAGAAAGGGAAATCTCTTTAAAAAGTGGAGAATTTGTGGAAAGGGGATTAAAGGGAGCAGGGTATGAAGTTTTTAGTATAGACACCAGAGAAAGAGATTTTCTTCCTCAACTAATTAAAGAGAGTCCAGATGTAGTTTTTATTGCTCTCCATGGTCCTTATGGTGAGGATGGAACCGTCCAGGGCCTTTTAGAGATGATAGGAATTCCCTATACAGGGTCTGGAGTATTAGCCAGTGCTTTAGCTATGAACAAGATATATTCTAAGGCGATCTTTGCCTCTCAAGGCCTTTTGATACCATCATTTCAGACTGTAAAAAGGGATGAGGAGATAAATCCTAAAATCTCTCCACCTCTTATAGTTAAACCACCTGAACTGGGTTCTACTTTAGGAGTAAGTCTGGTAAAAAATGCAGGTTACTTAAGAGAAGCTTTAAATATAGCTTTTCAGTATAACTCTTCTTGTGCTATATTGGAAGAGTATATTATGGGCAAAGAGATTACTGTGGGAATAATAGATGACCCTCAACCTTGTGCTTTGCCTATTATAGAGATTTTGCCCAAGAGGGTTCTTTACGATTATAAAGCTAAATATGTAAAAGGGTTCTGTGAGTATAATGTTCCTGCTCCTCTTAAAAAGAGAGTGTACCTTAAGGCGGAGGAGGTGGCTCTGCGAGCCTATCAGTCTTTGGGCTGTCGAGATTTTGCTCGTGTGGATATGATAGTAAGAGAGGATGATGTCTTTCTTTTTGAAGTGAACAGTATTCCTGGAATGACTGAGGGAAGTCTGCTTCCTCGGGCAGCTCGCGCAGCAGGATTAACTTTTTCTCAGCTTGTAGATA
>JAYEHT010000209.1:3444-6712 GCA_034659655.1 Candidatus Aerophobota bacterium
TAAGCTCAAAACCTCAAATTAAAAGAGTAGAAATAAGAAGGATTTTACCATCAACGATTATTATTAATGTAGAAGAAAGAGAGCCTTTTGCCTATACAGTTTATAAAGGAGTTTACTATGAGGTTGATGATGAGGGGGTCATTATAGGCAAAAGGGGAAAGATGCAGGAGCTACCTTTAATTATAGGTTTTGATTCATTATCTGAGGCAGGAAAAGTAAAGAGAGGGGTTAGAGTTCTTAATCTCTCTAAGGATTTAGGATTCTTTTTTTCAAAAGTAAGCATAAAAGATGAGAATAATATAGTAGGGTATCTAAGAGAGGAAGATATCAGGGTTTATATAGGTAAAGGGGAGAGACTCAACCGCCTCTCTTTTTTTCCTCTCATTTTATCCGATGCTGAAAATGAGGGGAAGGAGATTGAATATATAGATATTCGTTTCCATAATCAGATTGTAGTGGGATTAAAAACGAGGAAATAGAAATTGAGGAGAGATTTATTAGTGGGATTGGATGTCGGGACGACAAAGATTTGCGCTCTTATTGTTAAAATAAAGGAGAATAACTTTGAAATTGTAGGTATAGGAAGGTCTTCTTCGGAGGGATTAAGTAAGGGAATGATTGTTAATATAGAAGAGGCATCCCGTGGTATTGAAGAGGCGGTAAGGAGAGCAGAATTCGATGCAGGTTTTAAGATAAAGCAGGGCTGGGCCAGTATTGCTGGCAATCATATTCAAGGTGTGGATAATCGTGGTTTTTTTAACATACCCAGAGAGGATAAGATAATCACTTATAAGGATGTAGAGAAAGCGCTGCAAAACGCTTCTCGCCTTACACTCCCTTCGAATAGAGAGATTATCCATACTCTCCCTCAGGAGTTTATTATTGATGGACAGAGTGGGATAAAGGAACCTATTGGAATGAGTGGAGCATATTTAGGAGTAAAGGCATACATTGTTACCGCCTCCTCCACTTACCGGCAGAATATCGAGAACAGTGTAAGGAGAGGGGGGTATGAGGTGGAAGGAGTGGTTTTGCAGTCTTTGGCTTCGGGGATGGCTACTCTTTCTCCGGAAGAAGAGGATATGGGAGTTGCCTTGATAGATATAGGAGGAGGAACTACAGATGTTGCTATTTTTCTTGAAGAGGGGATAAGGTTTAGTTGTGCTTTGGGAGTGGGGGGAAATCATATTACCAATGATATTGCTGTAGGTCTTCGTACCACCAGAATAAATGCAGAGAAGATTAAGATAGAGTACGGTTCGGCTTCTATAAACTCTTTTTTTGAAGGAGAGGATATAGAAGTAGAGGGAATAGCAGGGAGAGGAACTTATAAGGTAAAAAGAGAAGATTTAATTAAAATAATTGAAATGAGAATAGAGGAGATATTTGAGCTGGTAGATAGAGAACTTGAAAAAAGTGGATACAAAGATTTAATTACCTCCGGTATTGTGCTTACAGGAGGTTGTTCTTTATTGAGAGGAATCAAGGAAAAAGCCGAAGAAAAGATAGGTCTTCCTGTAAGGATAGGTTATCCTCGTTTAAAAGATATGGATGCTCTTAACAATCCCATTTATGCTACTGCTGTAGGGCTGATTCTTTATGGAATGAAGGAGAGGGAGAAAATCTCTTCTAAGGATAGCCTTGAGGTGAGAATTAAGGAATGGATCAAGGATTTCTTTTAAGGAGAAAAAAATGTTATCTGATATATTAGATGTGAATCTCGCTTCAGAAGGAAAGAGCTATATTCAGTGGGCGGATTCAATGATGCCTGTTCTTCGCCTGATTAGAGATAGATTTAGCAAGGAAAAGACTCTAAAGGGAGTAAAAATCGCTGCCTGTCTTCATGTGACTTCTGAGACGGCTAATTTGATGAGAACATTGAGGGAGGGAGGAGCCGAGGTCCGTTTATGTGCTTCTAATCCTTTGTCTACGCAGGATGAGATTGCTGCTTCTCTGGTGAACGATTATGGGGTTGAGGTCTTTGCTAGCAAAGGAGAAGATAAGGGGACCTATTACAAGCATATTCATAATGCCTTAGAGATAAATCCTCATCTTACTTTAGATGATGGGGCGGACCTTGTTTCTACTGTTCACTCAGAAAAGAGCGCTTTCACAAGGAATATCATTGGGGGAACAGAGGAGACTACTACAGGAGTAATTCGGCTGAGGAGTATGGCGAGGGAAGGTATACTAAAATATCCTATAATTGCGGTGAATGATGCAAATACCAAACATCTCTTTGACAATCGTTATGGAACCGGGCAATCCACTATTGATGGAATACTTAGAGCTACTAATATGCTTTTAGCTGGCTCTTTCTTTGTAGTTTGCGGCTATGGCTGGTGTGGAAAAGGGATAGCTATGCGAGCCAAAGGAATGGGAGCTAAGGTGATAGTTTGCGAGGTTGATCCCTTAAGAGCATTAGAGGCGGCTATGGATGGATATTTAGTAATGCCTCTGCTTGAAGCTACTTCCATGGGAGATATCTTTGTTACCAGTACAGGAGACAGAGATGTAGTTCGCGAAGAACATTTTAAACAAATGAAAGATGGAGCTATAGTGGCTAATGCTGGTCATTTTAATGTGGAAGTCAATGTTGAAGATTTGAAAAAGCTATCTAAAAAAATTAACAAAGTGAGAAAGAATATCCAGGAATTTGTATTGGAAGATAATAGAAGAATTAATTTAATAAGTGAGGGAAGATTGATTAATTTAGCCTCTGCAGAAGGACATCCCTCTAAAGTGATGGATATGAGTTTTGCCAATCAGGCTCTTTCTTGTGAATATTTATCCGGGAGTGGAGGAAATTTAAAAAGAGAGGTATACAAAGTTCCCGAGAATATTGACAGAGAGGTAGCTGAGCTGAAATTGAAGAGTATGGGAATTAAAATTGATAAACTGACAGAGAAACAGAAAGAGTACCTTTCTTCATGGAAGATAGGGACCTGAAGGAGATTAAGATGATGGCTGTAATAGAAACCGGGGGTAAACAATATAAAGTCAGGCCGGGTTCGATAATAAAAGTGGAAAAGTTGGCTGGCAGGGAAGGAGAAGAGGTAATTTTAAATAAAGTTTTAATGGTAGAAAAGGACGATGAGAATATTTTTGGTAATCCCTCGGTGGAAGGAGCAAAGGTGATAGCTGAAGTTCTCAAGCAGGATAAAGCTGATAAAATTATAGTTTATAAATTTAAGAGAAGGAAGGGGTATCATCGTACACAAGGACATCGTCAGCGTTTTACGCAGCTTAAGGTGAAGGAGATCCAATT
>JAYEHT010000209.1:6812-10388 GCA_034659655.1 Candidatus Aerophobota bacterium
CTGAAGTTCTCAAGCAGGATAAAGCTGATAAAATTATAGTTTATAAATTTAAGAGAAGGAAGGGGTATCATCGTACACAAGGACATCGTCAGCGTTTTACGCAGCTTAAGGTGAAGGAGATCCAATTATAAATTATTGGAGAGGTGGCTGAGTGGTCGAAAGCGGCTGATTCGAAATCAGCTGAGCGCTTTAGCAGCTCCGTGGGTTCGAATCCCACCCTCTCCGCCAGATAAACTTAGGATTAAAGAAATAAAGGATTAAAAGAGCGAAGTGCATGAAGTAAGCAGTAGGATTCGAAGCCGAGCCGAACGCATCCTGTGGATGAAAAATGAGCGAAGCGAATGTCAGTGAGGTCGGCAGGCTTCGGAGGAGGAGCGAAAGCGACAGGGGAGAAGGAATCCCACCCTCTCCGCCAGAAAAAAGCAGGATTAGAGGATTAAAGGATTAGAGAGGTAGAGATAGTGAAAGTCCGAATAACACAGAAGGGGACTCAGAAGCTTAAAATAATAGGAAGAATGAAGTTAGCTCAACTTCTTTCTCTTCCTGAAGATAGATTTGAAGCATACATTTCTAAAATAGAGAACAGTCCTCTTTTTAAACAATTAAAACAAAAGTATCGTCTTGTTAATTACCGCAGATTCTGTGATGTTTCAACCAAGCATTTTTCGGGATTCAGGGAAGAACTCCCCACTCAGCAGAGAAGTTTTGAAGTTGAAGAGTTATTGGATGAGAATCCACAAACTCTTGTCATTCTTAAAAAAATAGGGGAGACTATAGATAGAGAGGAGTTTAGTAAATTTCTTCAGGGTCAAAAAATGGGTATAAAGGAGATTGTAGAAAAGTGCAATCTTTCCTCAGAGGAAACAAGGATTTTTAAAAATTTTATAGATAAGTTTCAATTGAAACAGATAATTGACGAACCTTCTTTAAATTATCTTCCTTTCCTATCTTCTGAGAATAGAACTTTCAGGATAGCTTCTATTGAGAAAACAGAGGATGATTTAATAATTTGCTCTTTAAGTGATGAAAATTATTTATGTAAAGGAAAATATAGTATCAATTATGATAGATTTGAGGAGCTGGTAAAGGGAAAGAGGTTTACTCTCTCACAGATAAATGAGATATCCCGTCTATTTAAGAAATTAGATTTAATAAATCGCAGAACTACTACTATATATCAGGTGCTGTATCATCTCAAGGAGATACAGCGTCCATTTTTCGAGTCAGGAAATCCTGAGGACCTTTTCCCTTTAACTCAGAGTGAGTTAGCTCGTCGTATAAATGTTCATCCGAGCACTATCAGCAGGGTTATTTTTAATAAGAGCGTATTTACCCCTCAAGGGAAGGAGAAATTACTCAAATTTTTCTTTTCCCAAGAAAGAGTAGAAAACTTTCTCCGGAAGATATTTAACGAAGAAAAGGGAAAAATAAAGAAAGGGATTCTTTTAAAATCTCTTAATGATGAGATGATTCAAGAAAAATTAAATGCAGAGTATGGGATTGAAATTTCTCGACGCACTGTGTGTAAATATAGACAAAAGATGAAAGTTCCTTCCTCATATAAGAGATACTATAAGAAGGATTAGAGGATAAAAATCAGGATTAGAGGATAAAAGGATTAGAGGGAAAACCAGAAAAACCAAATTAGAGGAGAGAAAAGCAGGATTAGAGGAAGTAAAAAGAAAGAAAAATGGGGTTGACAGATTATATTCTTATGGTATATCTACTAAAACTTTGAGCCGTTAGCTCAGCTGGTAGAGCATCGCCCTTTTAAGGCGAGAGTCGCAGGTTCGAATCCTGCACGGCTCATTCCTGCCTGTGCGTGTACGCACGCAGACAGGGGCCCCCATCGTCTAGTGGTTAGGACACCGCTCTTTCAAGGCGGCAGCGGGAGTTCAATTCTCCCTGGGGGCACGCGGGGTTAGCTCAGTGGGAGAGCGCTTGCCTTACAAGCAAGAGGTCGTTGGTTCAAGTCCATCACCCCGCACCAAACTCTACAAATCGTCTTAACAATTCAGGATTAAGAATTGAGAACTAAGAATTAAGGAAAATTCAAGGAAAAAGTGAAAACCAAAGAGCAGTGTCCCAGAAGAGGGGGAATGTTTGGTGAATAAAGACTTATCTCTACTTATTAAACTGCAGTTTTTAGATGCAGAGATGAGTAAAAGAGATAAGAAGAAGGATAGATTTTCTCAGCAGATTGAAGAAACAGAAAAAAAGGTAGAAAAACTGGAGAAGGAGTTAATCTCCAGAGAAGGGGAATTGAAACAGACCAAAAAAGAGAGAAGGAAGGAAGAAAGAGAAATAGAGGAGATTGACCTGCTTTTATCTAAGTATGAGGAGGAGAAATACAAGGTTAAATCGCAAGATGAGTTTGCTGCTTTAGAAAGGGAGATTGAGAGGGCTAAGAAAAATAAGACTGAAATAGAGGATATTCTGTTGGACTTAATGGAAAAAGAGGAGAAAGAGACGATGAGCTTTCCTTCTTTTAAAAAGAGGACAGAAGAAGAGAAGGAAAATCTGAAAAAAGAGAAGAATGCTTTAGCAATAGATTTAGAAAGCATTGCGCAAGAGAAAAAGAATTTAAAAAATGAGCGAATAAAATTGACTCCTCAATTAAATTCTATTTTATTAGAGCAATATACACGGTTATCTAAGGTTAAGAAAGAGCCAGTTGTTGTTCCCATGAGAGATGGAGTATGCGAAGGATGTAATGTAAAAGTTTCTCCTTCTTTAATGGGTAAAGTTAAGAGAGGGGAAGAGGTTGTATATTGTGAGAATTGCAACCGAATATTATATGTAGAAAATACTTCTAAAAAGTGAGATATTAAGAAAATGCGTATTCTAGGTTTAGATGTTGGTGATAGAAAGATAGGAGTAGCTGTAAGTGATCTTTTAGAGACTATAGCCCAGGGAGTAGGTCAAATAAGATGGAATAGATTATTTCCGGAGGAAGCTATCCGGCAGATTAAGGAACTAACCGGTAGGTATAAAGCAGAGAAAATAGTGGTAGGTTTACCTAAAACTATGGGAGGGGAAGAGGGGTTCCAGGCAAAAAGAGTGCGGGAATTTGCAAGAAATCTTTCTTCAAAGATAGATCTACCTCTAATTTTAGTTGATGAGAGACTATCTACGGCGGCAGCAAAGAGGGTATTAAAAGAGGCAAAAGCTACTCTTTCTAAACGAAAAAAGAGTGAAGATAAGATAGCGGCAGCTGTAATTTTGCAAACTTACCTTGATTCCCAAAAGTATTAGCATTTTTCTTAATTCTTATTTCTCAATTCTGAATTTTGCGAAGGTTTAAATATGATTTTCAGAAAGTTATGGTGGAAAAATCTTTTAGTAATAGGTATATTTTTTTTGATAGTTATGCTCATCTCTTCTCTCTTTTTACCTTCCTATAGTAACCAGGAAGAGGTAGTTGTAGTTATTCCTAAAGGAAAGGATTCTTTTCGAATTGCTCAAACTCTATCTCAAAAAGGGCTTATAAAAAGTAAGGCCTTATTTTTACTTCTTTCTAAAATTTTAGGTTTAGAAAAAAGTTTTAAAGCAGGGAGTTATGAATTTTCTTCTCCC
>JAYEHT010000210.1:0-2028 GCA_034659655.1 Candidatus Aerophobota bacterium
CCTGTAATAGCATCTCACTCGAATTGTCGAGCTTTAGTAGATACAAAAAGAAATCTTACAGATAAACAGATTAAAGCTATAGCTTCTAAAAACGGAGTTATTGGAATGAATGCCGCCAGTGTATTTACAGCAAATAATGATAAAAAAGCAACTGTAGAATCTTTAATAGATCATATTGATCATATTGTAAAATTGGTTGGAGTTGAGTATGTGGGAATTGGTTTTGATTTTTGCGATAGACTCAGGCAGTATGACCCACAAAGGCCGTCAAAATTTGCATCTCGTAAGCCTTTTGATGTGCTAAAAGGACATAAAAAGATTAATGAATTTGTTCAGGCATTAATAGAAAGAGGTTATCAAGATAAGAAAATAGAGTTAATATTAGGAAAAAATTTTATGAGAATTTATAAGGAAGTATTAAATCCGAATAAGGATACCTGATTTTGGCTTTTCTTATAGCTATTGGTGAGGCAGTAGGTGTAAATGTAAATTATATGGATATTAGCTCTTTAGAGAGAAGAGGTAAGGAGGATAAATAAATGAATCTTAAAGAAGAAGTAACCACCCTTGCTCGGAAGATAGAAGAGAAAGTCGTAAAAATAAGACGGAAAATCCATCAACATCCAGAACTGGCATTTGAAGAAAGACAGACGGCTCGATTGGTAACTGAGGAATTAAAAAGATTGGGGTTTGAGGTCCATCCTGATTACGGTGGAACTCCAGGAGTTATTGGAGTGATAGAAGGAAGTGAGCCTGGTTCCACCCGGGCTTTGCGGGCGGATATGGACGCATTAGCCATCAATGAAGAATCCGGCCTTCCCTTTTCCTCAAAGATACCCGGAAAGATGCATGCGTGTGGTCATGATGCTCACACAGCTATTCTATTAGGTGCTGCTCATCTTCTCTCTCAACTGAGCTCTCAGCTGAAAGGTGAGGTAGTGTTCGTTTTTCAGCCAGCAGAAGAGAGTTACGGAGGTGCGAGGACATTAACAGATAAAGGGTTAATAAAAGAATTCGGGATCGAGGTAATGTTCGGACACCATGTATGGCCGGAGTTCCCTCCGGGAGTATTTGCTACCCGCCCCGAAGTCCTGACCGCTACATCTGACAAGATAGCTATTGAAATTCAAGGTAAAAGTGCCCATGGGGCAAAGCCAGATTTAGGGGTAGATTCTATAGTGGTTGCTTCTCACCTGATAGTAGCCTCTCAGGAATTAGTGTCTCGGGAGATCTCTCCCCTTGATTCTATAGTTCTCACTTTTGGAACTATTCAGTCAGGGGATGCCTATAATATTATCCCGGAAAAAGCGGTCATTACGGGAACGGTACGCGCGTTATCCTCTCATACCCAGGATTACGTGGAGCGGCGCCTGAGGGAGATAGTGAAAGGAGTAACTGCTACTTTTAGAGCAGAGGGAAAATTAGACTACCATCGACTGTACCCTTCCGTGATTAACCATCCTTTGCTCACCTCCCAAGTGATACAGTGGGCAGAAGAATTCTGGGGGGAGGAGAAGACAATAAAAATAAGCACACCTCTTATGGTAGCAGAGGATTTTTCTTTTTATGCGTCCAAAATTCCGGCTTGTTTCGGACTTTTAGGAACAGGAGGAGAATATGGCCTCCATAGTTCTCATTTTGTTTTGGACGAATCCATTCTCTCTCCCGGTGTAGCCTGGACTACCTATTTAGCACTTAGAAGTTCTGCAGTATCCAATAGTAAGGGAGTTTAACCTTTAAAGGGTAGACCTTTTCTTATAGAGAAGGAAAGTTCGTTTGCTCTTCATTTACCCTGAGAGTTTATCTACCATTTTGTTAGAGTACCATCAACGTAACGTTCTGTATGTTAGCTAAATTTTAATTAGTGCAATTTTAATTTTTAATTCACATTCTTAATGCGTATACTGTTAGCTAAATTTTAAAAGTGCACTATTTTGCACTATTTAAAGTTTAAAAGTGCACTAAATTAATATCAGAATTTTTAACTTGATAAATGTCGGTAAGAGTATCTTTATACCAAATTCTAAC
>JAYEHT010000211.1:0-10347 GCA_034659655.1 Candidatus Aerophobota bacterium
CGGTTCTGTGAGGGGCGTCAAACAATCTTTTATGGTAGAATATTGTGACACTCCTCACATCGAAAGAGAGGAGAAACAGGGAATACAAAGCATACCTAAGAAAGGAGGTTTAGATGTCTACTCGACATAAATTAGAATTGCGGGAAAGAATATTAAAAGGTGGAAATTTACATACCGAGTTCAAGGAAAGTTTACCTGGTAACGAAATTCTAGCAAAATCTATCGTCTGTTTTGCAAATACCGATGGTGGACAATTAATAATCGGTATTAGCAGCTCAGGTGATAATGTAGGAGTTGGAGATTTAGATGAAGCAGTAAGAAAGATTGATGATGTTGCATTCAATAGATGTGAACCTCCTATTAGTATTCTTCCAGAAACAGTGGATATGGACGGGAAAGTTATTTTGATTATTAATATACCTAAAGGGGACCAAAGACCCTATCGAACAAAAAGTGGTCTTTATTATATCAGGTCAGGGAATAGATGCAGGCAAGCCTCATGGCAAGAAGTTAGAAGGCTTTATCAAACAGGTGAAAGCATTTATTATGACGAGACTCCTATTTCTAAAGCCTCATTGGGCGAGCTTGATATAGATTTTTTTAACGATTTTCTGGAGAAATATTTGGATGTTTCTCCAGAAGAGATGTTGATTGAAAATTACCTCAAGAATCTTAAAGTTATTACAAATAAGAAAAAACCTACACTTGCTGGAATATTATTTTTTGGGGTAAATCCTCAGCAATTCATCCCATACGCAAAAATTATAGCCGCTTACATCCCCGGCACAGATCTCTCTATTCCTCCATCTGATAAAAAAGATTTGGAAGGAAGAATTCCAGATATGTTAGAAAAAACATTAAAATTTCTGAAGTTGTATATAAGGGAAGAACATAGAATAAAAGATTTTGAATCAGAATTATATCCTGAAATTCCTGAAGGGGTTTTAAGAGAAGGTATTGTAAACGCAGTCGCTCATCGAGATTATACAATTAATGCTTCAATAAGATTGTTCATATTTGAGGATAGAATAGAAATCAGAACACCGGGAAGGTTACCCAATGCAGTTACCATAGAGAGTATGAAAATAGCGGGCTGTCATGTGCTCCGAAACCCCACTCTTTATAATCTACTTTACAAGATTGGGATGGTAACAGACATTGGCAGTGGGATTTATAGAATGATTAAGAAGATAAAAGAAAAGTTAAATAAAGAAATTGAATTAAATTTAACTGAAAACGAGTTTATCTTATCAATACCTCGGATCTAAGGAAACACAAATAAATTATGAGACCAACAGAACTTTTGCATCCAGAGCAAAGACGCCCAAGTAAGGCATACTTGAGTAATGAACTTCGTAAGGCGGTAATTACTTGGCGAGAAGGGGGCTATCCCAACACAACAGATACCACCCGCCGTTTGCTCAAGTTCTGGTTTGAGGAAGAGCATATTATAGATGATGAGCCTTTTGGGTTCTGGTTCTGCCAAAGGGAAGCGGACGAAATTTTTGGATATGTTAATTCTGCCGTTCCCGATCTTAAAGATAAAGTATTGTTGATACACACAGATAGCACTGGAGAGGTAAAAAAAGCAGACTTACCCAAAGCAAGAGAGTTTGCCAAGACTATTGATGACCCTGATCCAGAGAAAAATCCCTATGAGGCAATAGTAAGTACACTGATGTTAAACGAAGGTTGGGATGTGAGAAGTGTAAATGTGATTGTGGGACTACGGTCTTATACTTCGAAAAGAAAAGTACTTCCAGAACAGGTTATTGGAAGAGGCTTAAGGAAAATGTTTCCAGAGGAAGACGCAAATATAGAAAAATCCGTAAATGTTCTTGAAGTCATTGGGCCTCCAGGGCTAATAGATATTCTTGAAGAATTAGAAAATCAGGAAGATATAAAGTTTGCCGAATTTGACACAGGAAAATCGCTTAATTTAACCACCATATTTATAGATGAAAATAAATTGGATAAGGACATTGAAATACCTATCTTGAGTCCGAGAATTCTTATAAGAGAATTTTATTTAGGTGAAACAGAAGTCGATAATTTACCTTCTCTGGCTATCCCTTTAGAGAATAAAGTCTTAGAAATGGAATATGTTGCTGTGGATATGCTCAAAGGAATGGAAGTTATAAAAAGGAAATGGGATTTACCTGTGCCTCAGGATTCTAAAAGTGTAATTGCCTATTATACCGACCAGATACTTAAGCAACTAAAGTTCAGTACTCTCTAATATAAAGCCGTTTGTCTGGTCAAAGTTAGTATACCCGGCTGACAAATCTATTTTTAATTATGTCCCCTGCGATAGCAATTTTGAAGTAGATTTTGCCAAGTTTTTGGATTCAGCAGAAGATGTTGAAGCTTTTACAAAGATAGTAGTAAAGATCGGTTTTTTTATAGAATAAATATCCGAAAAGAATCTTAGAAGATACTATTATCCTGATTTTTTAGTAAAACTTACTAATGGAGAATACTGGTTAATAGAAACAAAAGGATTGATTGATCTAGAGGTAGCTCACAAAGATAAAAGGGCAAAACGGTGGTGCGAGGATGCTACAGGTTTAACGGGGAATAAGTGGGTATTCATAAGAGTTGATCAGAAAGAGTTTGAAAAATATAGATTTAAAAGTGTTAAGGAATTAATCTTTACTTTGAGTAAATAAACTGGTTAAAAACTTACTTTATTTCTTAAATTCTTATAGGATAAGAAGGGAAAAGTGAAAATTACTCTTATTTACGATAATGAAGTTTATAAAAGAGGTCTTAAGCCTGAAAGAAAGAAAACTTGATATTCCTGGTTTATTTGGTATCTTTAAAAAAAAGCTCGCAAGAGACTCTCTTAAGTGTTTTCTTTTGATGGAATAATGTTTTTATAAATAAAATAATAGCTCATTTACATAATTCCTTAGATGGGGTCCCAATAAGGACCTTTAAGGTATAATTTTTTTAAGTATAGAGTTGCCAATGATTCTGACTATGGAGACAAATGTCCTAATAGTAAATGTAACTTTCCACATAAAGGATGATATGGAACAAGGGCAATGATAGACCTTGCTCTTCATTATGGTCAAGGTCCTGTTTTGTTAAAAGATATAGCAAAAAGGAAGAAAATGCAGAAGATTGTAGTGGCAATGAGTGGAGGGATTGATTCCTCAGTTGCCGCATATTTATTAAAAGAAGAAGGCTGGGATGTTAGAGGGATAACTATGAGACTCTGGGAGGATAACTCAAAATGGTGCTCGCTGGAGAATATATACGAGGCAGAAAGGGTGGCAGAAAAACTTAATATTCCCCATTATGGAGTGAACTTTAAAGAGGAGTTTAAAAAAGAGGTCATCAAATATTTCTTAAACGAATATATAAAAGGAAGGACTCCAAATCCCTGCTGTGTCTGTAATAAAACCATTAAGTTTGGTCTTCTTTTAGATAAAGCAGGAAAGTTAGGAGCAGATTATATCGCCACCGGTCACTATGCCGGGGTGGAATATGACCAGAGTAAAAAAAGGTGGCTGCTCAAAGAGGGAGAGGATAAAGATAAAGATCAATCCTATTTTCTGGCATTGCTCTCACAAGAGCAGTTAAGTAAAGTCGTATTCCCGCTCGGTAAATACAGAAAGGAGAAAGTAAGAGAGATAGCTAAAGATATAGGTTTAAAAATAGTGAGGGAAAGGGAGAGCGAGGAAGTCTGTTTTATTCCTGATGGAGATGTTTTAAGTTTTGTGGAAAAAAGCAAATTAGATGCCAAGGAAGGGTTTATTGTGGATAAAGAGGGAGATATTTTAGGAAAACACAAGGGGATAGCCGGCTATACCATTGGTCAAAGAAGGAAAGTGGGAATAGCTGTGGGAAAGCCAGTTTATGTGGTTAATCTTAATGCTGAGTCCAATACAATTACCGTGGGGGAGGATGAAGATTTATACAAAAAGGAATTTATTACTGAGGGGTTAAACTGGGTTTCTATTCCGGGAATAGATTCAAAATTAGAGTGCCTTGTGAAAATCAGGTATAAACACAAAAAGACAGGGGCAAATATCGAACCAATTGATAAAGATAGCGTTCTTGTTAAGTTTAAAAGACCCGAGAGAGCAATAACCCCGGGGCAACTGGCAGTATTCTACAAGAGAGATGAGGTTCTTGGTGCTGGATGGATAAAGGAGATTTATAAGTAAGGGGAGTAATTACCGTTTACATTTGACAAAATGAGCTAAAAAGTGTAACGAGGAGAGAAAGATGGCAAAAACAATCGCAGAAATTAATGAGAAGATTAAAAAAGGAGAAGTGGTAGTGATAACTGCAGAGGAAGTAATTGATATTGCCAAAGAAAAGGGAATTAAAAAAGCCTCTCAAGAGATAGATGTAGTAACTACGGCCACCTTTGGCCCAATGTGCTCTTCAGGTGCTTATCTTAATATTGGCCATTCTAAACCGAAGATAAAATTGGGAGGAGGAAGGACTTATCTTAATGATGTTCCGGCTTATGGGGGTTTTGCTGCTGTGGACATCTTCATTGGGGCTACTGCTCTTCCTGGTGATGATCCCCGAAATAAGATTCATCCGGGGGAATTTAAGTATGGGGGAGGACACTTAATTGAGGACCTTGTAGCCGGTAAGGATATAAAGTTAGTGGCTAATGCTTATGGAACAGATTGTTACCCTCGAAAAAAGCTTGAAACCTGGATTAATATAAAGGATATAAATGAAGCAGTTCTTTTTAATCCCAGAAATGCTTATCAAAATTACAATGTTGCAGTGAATCTTTCAGATAAGATTATCTATACCTATATGGGAATATTAAAGCCGAGCTTGGGCAATGCTAATTATTGCAGTGCTTCTCAGCTATCCCCTCTTATCAACGACCCTTATTATAAAACTATTGGTGTAGGAACAAGAATATTTTTGGGAGGAGGAGAAGGTTATATAGTCTGGAATGGAACACAGCATAATCCAGATGTTCCCCGAACAGAAGGAGGAGTCCCCAAAACTCCTGCAGGCACAATTGCTGTAATGGGAGATTTAAAGAAGATGAGTCCTCAATGGTTAAGGGGAACAAGCATAACTGGATACGGCGTCAATTTAACAGTGGGCATCGGGATACCGATACCGATTTTAAATGGGGAGATACTACAATATACTACAGTTAAGGATGAGGATATCTATGCTCCTATAGTAGATTATAGTAAGAATGAGTCAAATATACTGACAGAAGTAAACTATGCTCAACTTAAAAGCGGTAAAATAGAGATTAAAGGGAAAGAGGTCCCCACAGCTTCTTTATCCAGCTATGCTAAAGCTAAAGAGATTGCGGAGATACTTAAAGAGTGGATAAACTCAGGAGATTTTCTTCTGAGTGAGCCTGTGCAACTTCTTCCTTCTGTAGGCTCAAAGATAGGTTTTAAACCACTTAAGGAGAGACCAATAGAGTAATTACATTAAAGGGAGAATATGATGCAAAAAAGACGAGTAGTTTTGACCTATCCCTATAAGTTTATTGACCAACCTATAATTTCTTATCTGGTGAAGAAATACGATATTGTAGTAAATATTCTCAGGGCAAAAATTAATCCTAAGGAGGAAGGCAGGTTGGTGTTAGAGGTAAGCGGCAAAGAGGAGAATCTGGACAGAGGAATAGATTATCTTAAAGAATTAGGGTTAAAAATACAATCTCTGGCTCAGGATATAAGGTGGCTTGAAGACAGGTGTATCCAGTGCACCGCTTGTAGTCCTCTCTGCCCTACAGGAGCAATCGAGGTTGATCGGAAAAAGATGACCATCACCTTCAATAAGGAAAGATGCATTGCTTGTGGATTATGTATCCCCGCTTGCTCCTATAAGGCGATAGAGATACTGTTTTAATCAAGGTTCAAGAGAGGAGAAAAAAAGATGAAAATTACTCTTATTTACGATAATGAAGTTTATAAAAGAGGCCTTAAGGCTGATTGGGGTTTTTCTTGTCTTGTAGAAGTAGAGAATACTCCAAGAATTCTTTTTGATACTGGAACAAATGGTTCTATACTTCTCGATAATATGAAAAAGCTTGGTATTGATCTCAGTTCCATTGATGAGGTTTTTATTTCTCATTCCTATTGGGCCAATGTAGTTTAATTAAATATTTAAGTGCGCTTTTTTCATTTGCGGTTATTTTGGAAAATATGAGAATGTTCATAGTGTCCAATTATATATTTACAATACTTTACGGTCAATTCCCTCGATTATTCTATTTAAGAAGTTCTAATGCTTTCCTTTTTTAAATCGAAGAAATTTTTCTTTGCGGTTCTTTTAAGTGGTGCTCTAATAATGGAGGTTGCAATTCTTTACTACTTTTTTATCTTAGTTCTAAGGAAGCCCCCAATCAAACCCCCTAAAAAATACCTCTTGGAGGTTCAAGAAGATGAAATTCCCCAATTCACCTATTCTAATAAAGATTTTGAGGAACTGAAAGAAGTATTCAACAGAGAAGAGGAATTTCTCTCCCGAAAGTCCATCCTGAACAGATAGATAAGTATTTATGCAAAAACCAGAGATTCATATTTTACAAAGAGGACCAGGATGGGCCTTACGGGGTTGAACAAGTGAAACTTACTCCCCTTAGATCCCTGGGTGTAGACGAAAATATTTTTTCTCTGGGAGCCCTGGCCTACATTGAGTATCCTGAACCTAAAATTAATAGAGAAGGTGGGGTTAGCGGTATAAAAATAGGCCGGTTTGTATTTTGCCAGGATACAGGAGAAGCTATCAAAGGTCCAGCGAGAATGGATATCTACTTTGGAGAAGGGAAAAGAGCTTTAACTAAGGCCGGACACCTTAAAGGTAAGGGGAAGTTTTATTTTCTTATAAAGAAATAGGAAAACCTCTTCTCTTTTTCTTGAATTTAACAAGGAAAGGAAGATTTGACAAAATATTTTTTTAATTATAATGTATATAATTCCGATAGGTTTAGTAGAAAAAGAAGGTGTTTATATGAAGCTTTCCACTAAAGGACGATATGGAACAAGGGCAATGATAGACCTTACCCTTCATTATGGCCAGGGGCCTGTCCTCTTAAAAGATATAGCAAAAAGGCAGAAAATTTCTGATAAATACCTGGAACATATGATTACCTCTCTCAAGGTGGGTGGTCTGATAAAAAGTATTCGTGGGGCACACGGCGGATACATTTTAGCCAAGCCTCCTGCTCAGATAAAGCTCAGTCAAGTAATCAAAGCCTTAGAGGGCTCTATAACTCCTGTGGAGTGTGTCGATGACCCCAAATTATGTCCACGAGCAGAACTTTGTATAACCAGGGATGTCTGGATAGAAATAAAAAGAGCGATGAATGAAATATTAGGATCCTTAAGCTTACAAGATCTGGTTGAGCAGCAAAAAAGAAAGAGAGCAAGACAGGAAAAAAATAACTGAGGGAGAAAAGAAGATGCAGGAGGTTATACCGATAGTGAGTAGAGGAATTAATTACTCAACTTCCGCGTATTTATAAGAGGTGTTAAATGAGAATAAAAGTCAAATTTTCCACTGTTTTTCGGGGGTTAAATGGCGTAGATAAAACTGAGCTTTTTCTATATCAAGATGCAACAGTAAAGGATGCCCTGGAAAAAATAGTTGAGGGTTTTCCCAAACTTAAAAAATGGATACCCCAAAATGGCAAAGTAAGTAACTATATTTATGCATCAGTCAATGGAAAGTTTCCAGGTTCCGAAACTCAACTAAAAAATGATGACGAAATAGCCTTATTCCCTGTCCCCATAGGAGGAGGATGAGAGGAAAAGGAAGGAGAAAAGGCAAAATGAAAAGAATATATCTTGACTATGCTGCTACCACCCCTACTCATCCTGAGGTACTAAGGGAGATGCTCCCTTATTTCAATGAGATTTATGGGAATCCCTCATCTATTTACCAACTGGCTCAGAGGGCAAAGGGAGCAGCAGAGGAGGCAAGGGGAAAGGTTGCCAGACTTATTAATGCTAAGCCGGAAGAGATTATCTTTACCAGTGGGGGGACTGAGGCGGACAACTTAGCCATAAAAGGAGTAGCCTGGGCAAATGAAAAGAGGGGGAATCATACAATAACTTCTAAAATAGAACATCATGCGGTTTTGAATACCTGCAAATGGCTTGGAAAAGAGGGATTTAAGGTAACATATATTTCTGCAGATAAATACGGAATGATTGACCTCGATGAGTTAAAGGATAGCCTGACAGATAAAACTATACTCATTAGTATAATGCACGCTAATAATGAGGTGGGAACAATTCAGCCCATTTCGGAAATTTCAAAAATAGCGCGAGAAAGAAAAATTTATTTTCATACTGATGCGGTGCAGACAGTGGGAAAGGTTCCTTTAGATGTAAGAAAATTAGGTGTGGATTTGCTTTCCCTTTCCGGACATAAGTTATACGGACCAAAGGGAGTAGGGGCATTATATATAAGAAAGGGAGTAAAAACCTTGCCTCTCATTCATGGTGGTCATCATGAGAGAAATAGAAGAGCGGGGACAGAGAATGTCCCCGGAATTGTTGGCCTGGGAAAGGCTTGCGAGCTTGCAGTTAAAGAAATGACTTCCGAAGGAAGAAGATTGAAGGTGTTGAGAAATAGGCTGTATGAGGGTTTAAGTGAGCAGATAGAGGAAATAGTTCTAAATGGTCATCCCCAGAATAGACTGCCGGGAATTTTGAATATCTGCATAAAATATGTTGAAGGTGAGTCTATGCTTATAAACCTGGATTTAGAAGGAATTTGCGCTTCAAGTGGCTCTGCCTGTACATCAGGTTCCTTAGAGCCATCCCATGTCCTCTTAGCTATGGGGATTCCTCCAGAAATTGCTCATGGGTCATTAAGATTTAGCCTGGGTGAAGATACTACAAAAGAAGATATCGATCGGGTAATTGAAGTTTTACCTCCAATTGTCAAAAAGTTGAGAGCAATGTCTCCCTTTGGCAGGAAGGTAAACTCAGGAGAATATAGAGGGTAAAATGGCTGATCAATGGTCGCTATATAGTAAAAAGGTGATGGAGCATTTTCAGCATCCTCGCAATGTGGGAGAGATAAAAAATCCTGATGGGGTTGGCCATGTGGGAAATCCTGTCTGTGGCGATATTATGGAACTTTATATTAAAGTAAAAGATAAAAAAATTGTTGATGCCAAATTTAAGACATTTGGATGTGGTGCAGCTATTGCTACAAGTTCTATGGTTACCGAGATGGTTAAGGGAAAGACAATCGAAGAGGCGCTAAAGATATCCAACAGAGCTGTAGCAGAGGCTCTGGATGGTCTACCCCCTGTTAAAATGCATTGCTCCGTTTTAGCTGAAGATGCTCTTAAGTCGGCGATTGAGAATTATTTGGCTAAAGAGAAGTAAATTTATTGAGTTTAGGGGTATCGGGGGACTTTCCCTGAAGGAGCCTGATAGAAGCTACCTTAACGAATTTCCGAGTTGAGGAAAAAGAAAAATTTACTGTTTGAGGAGACAAAGCCTCCGAGTTGCTCTGCCTATTTTTAAGGGGGAGCAGCGTAAGAAGAGAGGGAGAAATGCGGAGCATTGCCCCCTCAAGATGAATTAATTTTTTCCCGTAGCTAAGGAGACGAGCAGAGTAATTCAAAGCGGATATACTCTGGCGGTGAGGGAAAAGTCCCGAGATATTCTTGAAGCGTTTAACCCTTGCGGAAGCGTTAAGGATAGGATCGGAGTGAGCATGATAGAGAATGCAAAGAAAAGAGGGTTAATTAAAAAGCAGGGGGTAATTATCGAGTCCACCAGCGGAAATACGAGCATTGCCTTGGCCTTTGTCTGAGCTGCAAAGGGATATAGGCTGATTTTAACCATGCCCGATACGATGAGCATGGAGAGAAGGAGGCTCTTAACAGTTATTTAAGTGTTTCATCCAAATCATTAAAAGAAAGACCAATTAGATGAGAGGGGGGGTGAGGATAATGGCTAAAGACCCTGTTTGTGGAATGGAGGTTGACGAAAAGAAAGCGGCTGCGAAAACTGATTATAAAGGAAAAACCTACTACTTCTGCGCTCACGACTGCGAGGAAGCTTTTAAAAAGGACCCGGCAAAGTATGTAAAGTCTTCAAGAAGATGTTGTGAGTAATTTAATAGGGCCAGGAAAGAGTCTTACACAATAGGCGGGGTTTTCTAACCCCGCCTAAACTGGAAGAGAATGTCCAGCCTTTATACTGTTCTTGAGAAATATGATTTCTGGAAGGAGAGAAAATTTAAATGGGTGCGCCGAGTAAAGCTTATCAGTTTTAGCCAGTGAAAGTCTGGCCTGAGTAAAGGTTAGCCACCAGCTCAGCACTAAATCCCACGGGTTAGTCTGGTAACAGGCTGCCTGAAGCTGGGAGG
>JAYEHT010000212.1:0-10275 GCA_034659655.1 Candidatus Aerophobota bacterium
AGTATAGGGAGTATCACCAATCCCATTATTATCCGCGTCTTCTCCTGTATAATTGTCCCAGTAGTTGCCTAAGTGGCTTATGTATGTATTGCTATTATAAGTGTAGGTTATTTCTTCTGCAGAACTCAAAACAGTGTTAGTCGAACCAACTAGAAAAATGTTTGAATGATTGGCGGTAAAATTGTTAAACCAAATTCTGTTATTGGAGGAATACACAAGGGAAATTCCATATGAATTATCTGAGGCAGTATTCCCATTTAAGGTGTTACTGTCGGAAGATGTTGCAAGATAAATTCCGTCGTTCGAATTATCTGAGGCAGTATTGTAAATTAGATTATTATTGGAGGAATACACAAGGGAAATTCCGTATGAATTATCTGAGGCAGTATTCCCATTTAAGGTGTTACTGGAAGACCTCACAAGGTAAATTCCCTTGTCCGAGTTACTGGAGGTAATGTTATCAAAGATACTGCAATAATCTGCGTCAATTAAGTATATCCCACTGCATCCCCGTTTAGCTGTAAATCCCTGTATAGTTACATAATCTGTATTTATCGTGAAGACACTATCATTTATGGCGACCGCTTCAATAATTGTTACCGGAGCTCCATTTTCTGATTCTACGGTAAGATGGTCTTTATTTACAACGACGTTTTCTGTATAGGTTCCATCTCTGACAACTACAGTATCACCAGAGCTTGCTCCATTTATTGCCTCTTGAATGGTTAAGTAATCATCTGACACATAAATAGTAGTAGCACTAACAGCTGTGCCAGAGATCAAAATAAGTAGGCACGGTATTAAAAGAGAAAATAATTTTATTTTATTCATTTATCCTTGGTAGAGTCCAAAGTGGTAGGTTCTTTTAACCTTTCCACTCATATCTCCGAAGCTCTCCAGTATAGATATCTGGATAGAGACATCTGGAGGAGATGAAAGAGATTAGTTTTACTCTTCACCCTCTATCTCTCTTATTTTATCTCTAAGCCGGGCAGCTTTTTCAAAATCCTCTTTTCTTACCGCTTCTGCCAGCTCTATCTTCAATCTTTTTAACCCTGTTAAAGGAGAAGTCTTTTGAATCTTTTTAGCCATTTCCCTTAAAGACTTAATCTCTTCGCTTTTTTCTATCATTTCCGCTCGGGAATAGTTTCTGAAGAACTCAGCTATCTTTTCTGTTCCCCTTTTAATTTCTCTTAAAGCTTCATCATAATGCTTTTCATCCTGTTTTAGCAGTGCTTTAGCCTTTGTGTTCATCATTATTATATAAGGTACAGCTTCTATAAAGAGAGCTTTGTACTTTTCGCTAATAGCATAATCTATAACAAAACTATGAACCTTCAAGTTGCGTTCTGTATCCCTTATTGCCCCTGGATACTCTTTGAGGGAGAATAGGCTGAGATACCTTTGATAATATTGCAGAGCTTCTCTGTATAGCTCCTCGCACGCCTCATCATTTAATGTAAAACTTTTGGCGGTTTTCTTTTTGGCTTTGTGTTCCTCAAGTTGGGAAAGATAATACTCAAAAAAAGACTCCTTATTGTGGGGCATTTTCCCATCCGGCCTTCCCTCCGTCTCCAGCTGAAGTACCCCCAAATCTACCCTCATCTGTATTTTTTCCTTGCCATCATCTCCTTTTATCTTTCTCGCTGAAATTTGACCAGGCTTATAATCCCATCCCTCAATTATTCTGCTGATATCTTTACTCATCTTTTTCTTTTATATCCTAATTTAAAATTATATTATTCACGAGATTACCCTTTTATTTCTCTACTTTTCTTAAAATGATCTGTTTATCTGCCTGGCGGGCAATTTCTTCATAAATTCTTTTAAACTCTCCGTATTCTTCTACAGAAACGGTTGTTCTTTTATGAACTAATCTCTCCTCAAAATAGATGCTTTCCCCGGAAAAGCTGTATTTATTGATATAGGCAAACCATTTTGTATCACTAACAACAGGGAGAGGGAGATATTTAATTTCAAGATTCTGAGGAAGTTGAAGTTCAAATAAGTTTTGAAACTCATCAGGAACCCGAAAATCTAAGGGATAATTTCTCTTTTCCCGAGAAACGAGAGCGGCGGAAAGCCCTCCCAATTGAGGGATTATCCTCTCTTCCCCCATTTCCTTTAAAAACTTTGGTCCTTTAAACTCTATCTTAATCTTAATGGGTTGATTAAGATTCTCTATATCGCTTATCTCATAATGGAGAAGTTCTCCACCCGGAGAAAGATTATTTATTACCGACTTAAAATACTCTTTTATTAAAAGAGGTTTTGTGTATTTTAACCACCACCTTTCTCCCTGGTCGTATTTTCCGAAAGCACTGATTTTTATTGTCCCTGAAATTGTTTCATCATTATAGACACTTATCCTCGTATCTATACAGTCTCTATTATGATGAGAAGGAAATAAAGGAGTCTCCTTTAGCAGGCCTTCTTCATCATAAAAGGTAAAGACTACTCTGTTTTGGTCTCCACTGGGTAGATCTCCAAAAGAGGTGGTTTCAGCAGTAGAGTCAAGAAAAGTTGATTTTCCTTCAACCTCAGCAAGAGCGATAGCATGATTAAAGGTTAAAGTAGGGAAATTTTCAATCACAGGCCAGCTTCCTTTTGTAGAGATAAGGACAGGCCAGGCACGTATTCCCGCATAGCGGAGCATAGAAATTAAAAGAATTGTCTGGTCTTTACAATCACCATATTTATTTTTAAAGATTTCAGTGGCAGAATGGGGCTCAAAGCCAGCTTCTCCATACTCTACACCTACATACCTGATCTTTGAGGCAACCCAATGGTAAATTGCTTTAGCTTTCTCCTCCTCTGTATTCTCTCCTTTAATTAGCCCCTCAGCCTTTTTCTTAATCGCCTCATCCAGATTTATCTTATCTTTAAATAGTTCTCGCCACCACCGGTAGATCTCTTCCCAGCCCTCAAAAGAAGAAAAAGAGAGGCGAGGAGTAATCTCAACATAGGGAGGCATAGATGGCTCAGAGATAATTTCTGGAATATTCTTAAATTCCCAGATGTATTCCTCTTCCTCCTTAGCGATTTTTACCTGAGGAGAAAAATTTGCCTGATACTCGGTATATTTTGGATTAGAAGATTGAATTTTAAACTTATAATCAGGAGGAACAGTTAAGGTAATCTTTTTATTAAGACAGGGCTCATAATCCTGGATTCCGTAATCGCGGCAGAAATCTTCTTTATTGATTAATTTATTAATGTACTTTCTTACCCTGTATTCAACTACAGCTCCCTTACATAACTCGGGCATAGAAATAATCTTTAAGCGAGCATTGCTGTACAAAGGATACTCAGGATATTCCGAAACATCATGAATGTGCTTCGCTCCTGCTGGTGTAATTTTACCATCGGGTTTAATGGTGCGCGCGTACTCTATTTCCACCTTCTCATAAGTGGAATCATAAAATAATCTTATTTCTCCATACTTTTCTTTACCCCTATCATTTAAGACCTTTACCAGAAGATGGGACTTCTCTATCGCTGTCCAATCTCTCAATATTTCTAAATGGTTCTCATACAGGAGAATAATCGCTCCTGCGTTGGGATAATCTTTCTGTTCGGGCGAGCTCTTAATCAATTCCCTTATATAAGGGTTGGAGATATCAGCAGTAGTTAAAACTTTAGTTTGAGCATTGATAAAGGCAACTCTTTTCTGAGCCAGTTGTTTATACTCTTTTCCTTTAATTCTATTGTAGAGCTCAAGCGCTTTATCATACAGGTTCTTTTCCTCACAGGTTTTTGCATAAAAGAAGAGAAACTCCTCATCTTCACATTCTCTGTATTCTTCAAAGATAGCTAAAGCATCTGTATATTCTCCCTTTTTAAAATAAGAGAGAGCTAATAATTTAGCCAAAGAGAAATCTCTTTCTTCTTTTTTATATACAGGCAAGAGAGTCTGGATGGCTTTCTTAAATTCTCCATGTTCATAATAGAGTTTTCCCAACAACAGGTGAATCTGTCTTACATCGGCATCCGGCTCTTTTAAGGCTAAATTGTATTCAGAGATAGCTCTCTCAAAAAACTCTCTGCTCCGCTCAGCATATTCCTTACCGAGCTGAAGATGAGTTTTAGTTAAAGAGGAAGATACTGGAGAAGCGATAGTCTGTAAGTTCTCTTCCTGGGCAAGGGAAGGGAAGCTGAAAGAGAAGGGAGGGATAAATCCTTGAAGTATTGAGAGAAGAAAGATAAATATGAGAGCTGCTATTTTTCTTTTCACCAGGAACCTCTTTTTTTAACCCGGATTTGGCAAACTATTGAACCCTGTTAGTATTCTGATATCTAATAGAGTAAATTCTAAACGAATTCAAAACTATCTGCTCTTCTCTAAAATTGAACCAGAGATTTTCACAAAGTTCGGTTGCCTTTGGAATAAGTTTTTATTGCTCTTTTTAGAAAGTTTTACCTGTTGTCAGCACAGATAGAGAGGTTAGTGCCGGAGGCCGGACTTGAACCGGCACGGATATAAATTATCCAGTGGATTTTAAGTCCACTGCGTCTACCAATTCCGCCACTCCGGCAGTACCTTAAATCCATCTATAAAGCGATTTTATTATAATATTTTAAAGAAAGTTGTCAAGAATTTCTCGGGACTTTTCCCTCACCGCCAGAGTATATCCGCTTTGAATTACTCTGCTCATCTCCTTAGCTACGGGAAAAATTTAAACTCGGAGGCTTTGCCTCCTCAAACAGTAAATTTTTCTTTTTCCTCAACTCGGAAATTCGTTAAGGTAGCTTCTATAAGGCTCCTTCGGGGAAAGTCCCTCGATACCTGTATAAACCTCTGAACTAATACTTTCCTATAATAATCAAGAAGGCAGTTACCAGAGTAGATAAATCAGAGAAACCAGGTCCACCCTCCCCTTTGGGAGGAAGGTTTTTGGGTAATCTCAGGTTAACATAAAAGAGTTTGAGAATCAGCTTTTTTCATCACTTCATAGGTAGCTTTGAGAATTTCAAAATAGTCTCCGGAGCTACAATGTAAACTTTACTCTTTTTCTGGAGATGGAGACAAAATCTTATATATTATCTCCCCTTTTTTAGCTAAACCCAACTTTTCTCTGGCCATCTTCTCCATATAAAAGGGGTTCTTTAAATTCTGTTTCTCTTTTTTCAGTTTTTCGTTTTCTGCCTTTAACTCTTGAAGCTCTTTTTCTACTCTCTTAATATTTTCCCCCGTTCGCCTAACCAACAAGTAGTTCCTCGTTCCCCAAAAAAGTAGGATCGAGGCCTCAATTAAAACTAAAATAAAGAAAAATCTGTTTTTCTTTTTTTTCTCTTTTCTCTTTTTCATCTATTCCTCTTGGGAAACCTTCTTTTATCCCGGTTAATGGCCATATTTACTCTTTCATCCTCCTCCGGCCCTATTTTTTAGCTTCTCCTTTGTAAAAGATCTAATTTCATTACTAATTATGGACACATTTTTGTCAAGTGACGTTTCCTGAAGAAACTATCTCTTTTGACCTCTCAGAGAAGAAAAGACTCTCTTCCAAAACAGCCCTATTCCCTGAATCCGATTTAGTTATTCTTACCTTTCTGTTATTTTTCTTACCAACTTCGCTCTGCTCGTTGACTACCTATCGTTTCTTTCTTAATTCTTGCCCAAAAGTTTTTGGATTTCTGGGATAGGTTGGATTAGCTAATAATTTCAGGTTAAGGGTTTCAGAAAATCTTTATTATACTCTTTAAATCTTCTTCAGAAAATGAAAAAGAAAAACGTGTGCAGATGGTATAATGAAACATCTGGTATGAAAAGGGCTCATGATCGAGGGCTATTAGACAAAAAGTGGATAGAGAAATATTGTTTGAATGGTGGCAAGGAATGTGTCAGAAAGAGAAGGTTTGAGCTTTGAGTCCGCATTAAATGCCGAGATAAGCTTCTCTTATATCAGGTGACCCTTTTATTTCCTCAGCATTCCCTTTCGCTTTCATCCTACCTTCATGCAGGATATAAACGTAATCCGAGAGGATAAGGGATGCTTCAACACTCTGCTCCACGAGGAGTATGGTCAGATTCATCTCGTCTCTCATTTTCTTAATAGTATCAAAAACCTCACCCACAAGCTTTGGAGCCAGGCCTTGGCTTGGCTCATCAAGCATTATCAGCTTCGGTCTGGTCATCAATCCCCGAGCTATGGTGAGCATCTGCTGTTCTCCGCCACTTAACGACCCAGCTCTTTGCTTGGCCCTTTCTTTTAGGACAGGGAATAGAGAGTATACCAGCCCGAGCGTCTCACCAACATATTTCGTTGCCTGTTTGGGGTAAGCTCCCATAGTCAAATTTTCGTGGGTACTCATATTAACGAATAGATGCCTTCCTTCAGGAACCAGTACGACGCCCATATCCACTTTTTTGTGAGATGGTAAATGAGTAACCTCTTTTCCTTTGTAGGTAATCTTTCCACCCCAGGGCTTCACTGAGCCCAAGATTGTCCTAAGAATGGTTGTTTTCCCGGCCCCATTGGGTCCGAGCAGAGCTGTTATCGATCCCTTTCTTACCTCCAGGTTTGGTTGCCATAATACCTGCATCGGTCCGTATCCAGATTCAAGGTTCTCAACCTTGAGCATCTTCCCTCTCCTCGGATGGGCGTCCCAAGTATACATCTATAACTCTTGGATCGCTTAAAGCCTCGGCTGTAGGAGCATCAATCAACTTTACGCCTCGATGCATCACCACCACTCTCTCAGCAAAACCAGTCAGGGCACGCATGATATGCTCCACCATGGAAACGATCGCCATGTTCTCCTCCTCCTTGATCTTCTTTAGAAATCTGACCATTTCATCTATGTCCCGGGGATGCATTCCGGCCATGACTTCGTCCATAAGGAGGAGTTTGGGTTTCATTGCTAAAGCACGGGCAATTTCCATCAATTTTTTTTCCACCGGAGTTAATTTTCCAGAAGCTTTTTCTTTCTGACTATCCAGACCGATAAGCTCAAGATAATGGTCCGCTATTGTCAAAGACTCGTCCACACTAACTTTCCCGGTTAGTGTGCCAAACATAGCTCCAATGGCAACGTTCTCCCTGACAGTGGCCGAACTAAAAGGTCTTGGAATCTGAAAAGTCCTGCCTATCCCCATGGGAGCTCTCCTGTGTGCCGGCAGATTGGTGATATCTTTACCCTCAAAAACAACTCTCCCCTCTTCCGGTGGGTAAACACCACTAATGACATTGTAGAGGGTTGTCTTCCCACTACCGTTGGGACCTACTATCCCGATCAACTCTCCGGTTGTAATTTCCAGACTTATGCTATTTACAGCTATCAAACCACCAAACCTCTTGGTTACATTTTCCACTTTCAGTAAGGCCATAATTCCTCCTATACGATGTACTTTTCTAACGCTGTGCCCTTGATTTTCTCCTTCACCACGCCAATAATACCTTCCGGAAATGCGACAATAATGCCAATGATGATCGGTGCGAAAATGAGCAGTTGAAATCCAGGTAAAATGATAGCGAGCCAATACTTGGATAATCCGTAAATGAGTCCCCCGACCACGGGACCGAGGAGGGTGCCGGCGCCACCAAGCAGAACGACTACTATACACTCCACTGTGTAATGTATCACAAATACATCGGACGGGAATACATGGGTCAACTTTAACCCCCAGGCCATGGCTCCCACTGAAGCCCCGAGTAAGCCACTGGTTAAGAAAGCAATTGTCTTGTACTTCGTTGTATTGATTCCCATGACCTTAGCTGCGTCCTCATCCTCCCTTACGGCAGTTAGAGCATAGCCAATTTTGCTCCTCATATAATGCACATTCATAAAAGCAGCTACCCCAGCTATAATAAACACCGCGATATCGGCCCACAATGTGGTCAATTGAGTGGTTGTTTCCCCTCCAAAAGCTTCTATATCAGTTCTCTCCAGAATATCATGCCTTCAGAGCCGCCCCATATCCTTGCCCCCTCTATGAGATGCCTGAGTCCCTCGTTTATACCTATACAGGCGATGGCAAAATATGCTCCCCTAAGTCTTAAAGCGATACCCGCTTCAAGCAATGCCGACAAAGACGCCAGGAACAACCCAAGAAAGAGTCCTATGAATATAATGCCTATGCCCAGCCCGGTCTGGTAGAAACCGACTATACCTAACGCCATTCCATAAGTGCCTAAAGCTATAAAGGTTACATAGCCAAAATCTACATAACCTGTCATCCCCATAAATATGTTCCAGGACTGCCCTAAAGCACAATAAAAGGCGAGTAATGCTACCATCTGCCACATCTCTGGCATAGTGAAGCCTACTAGAAACAAGATGAAGTACGCCACATAGACAGGAATTAATGGATAATACTTGGCTATGTTGATCTTCATTTACCCCCCAAAAGTCCAGTAGGCTTGAGGAGAAGGAGCAGAAATAGCATCCAAAAGGCTAAAGATACTGTCAAGGAGAAAGGCGCTACTCCGGGTATCTGGGCAAATAGAACGTAGGCACCGTTCTCTGTGAGACCAAATATCAATCCCGCAAAAAAAGCACCGTAGGGAGAGGTGAGACCACCCAGCACAGCTATGACGAAAGCCTTTAGGGTGTAGGCTCCGCCCATATAAGGGTTAATGCCCACTGGAATAAACATAGTAAGAAAGACGCCGCTCATTACGGTTAAGCCGATCGCAATGGCAAAGCTCAGAGCATAGATCCAACCTACCTCAACCCCGCATACCCTCGCTCCTTCGCTGTCCTCAATCACTGCTCTAACTGCAGTTCCTGTCCTCGTTTTGCTAAACCATAAGTAAACAAACAGGGCTCTTCTCCAAAAAGTGTTGTAAAAGATGTAAAATAAAAAATATGTAAAACTTAATCTTTTCTCATGTAAGATCTCTACTATCTAAAAAAGAAATAGTAATGCGAAATAATATAAATTTATATAACAACTCTAAGGTTTATCCATAATCCTGGTATATTGAGAAAAAGATTGTTTTTCAAAAATAGTTACGTTAAGGATGAAACTACGAACAACCCTGTTTAATCTTGAGGATAAAGTACTCATCATCATGGAAGCCGTAAGCAACTCTTTTAATGACCTTGATCTTGTTATTCATCCCCTCAATTTTACCTGAATTTATTGGGTAATTTGCGTGATTTAACAGACCATATTTATAATTCTCCAGAGTTTTAGTAAAGTCTTTAAGAGCTCTGATGTCAGTTTCTCTTGCTCTTTCTATCCAGGAGTTGAGGAATTTTTCAGCACCTTCGGCATCTATATATTCCCAAAGTATTTTTAGGTCATCCTTCAAGATGTAGCTCATATTTATGTTCTCATTGAGATCAAGAAGTCTGGTTAGCTTTTCCTTCTCCTTCATCTCCAGATTTTCTGGATTCTTTAAGAGAACATATTTTGTGCCCTTGATAATGTCTCTATCAGATTCAGTAGCCTTTTTGTATTCAGCATTTCTTACTTTATCTATGACCTTGGAATATTTATTGATGACATGGAACTTATCAAATACAATCTCTGCCTGAGGAAGATATTCTCTAATACTGGCAATAAAAGGGTCCCACATATCAATGGCTACTGCTTGAATTTTCTTGCATCTATCTGGGCCAAGTTCCTTGAAAAAGCTATCTAAAGTTTCTTTCTTACGCTTTTTACCAACCCAGATAACTTTGGTCTTTTCCATATTCGTTACTACTGTAAAGTAATGATGGCCCTTCTTTGAGGATATCTCATCTACTCCCAGAATTCTTAGATCATCATAGTCTGGGATAGCAAATTCTCTTTTTAGATATTTCTTGTCGATATCTTTAACCGTCTTCCAATCCATTTCCAAAAGATCAGCTACCTGTTTGACACTGGTTATTTGGCAGAGCCTGGCTACGTATTCTTCGAATCTATCAGTACAGCGAGAGTATATATCAGCAAAGTCTAATTTCTCTACCTTAACTCCACAATTTGGACATTTAACTCGGTATTTATCTAACACGAGATAGGATTTGAACTCAAAGATCGATAGGTCCCTTATTCTAACCCTGGTTGAACCGTAAGTAAAACTTGTTCTTTGACCACAGCTAGAACAGATGAAACTATATGAGGACTTTCTTAGCAGATGTATTTCTGTTGAGTCTTCCTCTTTCTCTGTTAGAGCAGTATCAAATCTTACACTTGGCAAATTGAGCCATTCTGATACGTAATAGGTAAGTTTTCCTAAAAAATATCGAATATTTCCCTACTGTTAACCTACTGGGTGAGAGAAGTAGGTGATTTAGTCGTCCAGATAGGACGAGATAAGAGCACCTTATTTATCCTGATATTTA
>JAYEHT010000213.1:0-10268 GCA_034659655.1 Candidatus Aerophobota bacterium
TAAATATCAGGATAAATAAGGTGCTCTTATCTCGTCCTATCTGGACGACTAAATCACCTACTTCTCTCACCCAGTAGGTTAACAGTAGGGAAATATTCGATATTTTTTAGGAAAACTTACCTATTACAAATTAGCTTATTTGTAAAATAAGGCAAATTACTCATATTTATTTTCAAAACAGACTCATAAGATTCTCATATGAGGAACTTTAGAGATTGAGGTAATAATTATACAACTCTTTCTTTTTTACTTTTATCTTCTATGGCACCCAAATACACAGAAGGTGACAAAAATTGAGATAAAAGCGGAAGAAAGAGAACATTTTAGACTATTTTAAAAGAGTTTCCACATCCTCCAGTTTACCTTTAAAAGGGCCTTCTTTCTCCAACTTGATGGTGGTAAGACCCGCAGCAAAGCGAAGCGCTTTAGGAGCCGATAAACTCAAGCGCTTTCCTATATAGGTTGCCATACAGGTGTCACCCCGTCCGGTCCGTCCTTTTAAAGACTTTGGAGTAAAAGGAGCCTGGTAAAACTTTTCCTGGGCAAATAAGACTGCACCATCTTTGTGAGTTATTAAAATCTCTGAGGGACCAAGCTCGGCAAGATTTTTGGCAGCAGATCTTATCTCAGAGCTCCCTGTTAATATTTCAGCTTCAACCATATCTGTCTTCAGATATTTAACGTAAGGTAAAGCCTCATCTTTTTCTTCCCAATCTTTGATAACAAGTCTATCGCTTTCTCTTGCCCTTACAAATCCCTGAACGTCCAGAGAAAGATCAGCTTTTTTGGAGAGACTTTTTACCAGATCAAGAGGTACCTCTCCTCTCATGAGGGCACCGATATGAATTATCTCAGCCTCAACATCGGGAAAATTCTCCTCATTAAAAGGTCCAGCAAATTCAAGCAGGTAATGCTGCCTTTTATCCGGTTTTTTGGTAGAGTATATATTTTTTACTTCCGTAGTTTGCGAGCTTTCCTTAACAAATACAGGGATATCATTCTTTTCAAAATCAGCCAGCTCAGAGAGATCCTCTCTGGCAACTTTAGTCACCACAGCTACATTAATTCCCATCAGCTTAAGAGGGAAGGCTCCGTAGTAAACGGCTCCCCCAGGTCTATTTTTTTCCTCTCCATCCACGAGATTTTTATCTTTAGAGAAGTGTCCCACCAGAACCACGTCAAACTTTTGAGAAACCATAACTAACACAACCTCCCTCTTTTAATAAATTTTTATAAAGAATCTTTTATTTTCCTTTGTATATCTGGTTGAGTTCTCGTCCATATTCCCGGATTTTCTGAATTGCCTCCGCAATAGTATCCATATCTTCTTTTTTCCCTAAAAGAGGAGGTTGAGGAACCCAGACTCCTTCCTCCCTGCTGGCTTTTTCAGTCACCGGACACCGGAGATCAGACAAATACTTATAATATTGATTTATACGAGTTGAACCAAAGATATTTTGGAATTTGCGTATCTTTATTGTCTTTTTAATAAACTCCTCCTTATAAAGAGGCACGTAACCTTTTGAGCAAGGTATTCCCTCTGCCTGAAGTGCTTTTACAAAGGTATCTCTGGGCAGTCCATCAAAGGCTTCTGCATCATATCGGAAAATATAAAGGTGATGGGCATGGCGGGTAACAAAATCAGGGACAGATAAAGGGCTGATACCCGGAATCTGGGAGAGCTTCTCTGATAGGTAAACTGCATTATCGGATCTGCGTGCCGTCTGGTCCTGAACACGTTCTATCTGGGCCAGAAGAACAGCAGCCTGAAACTCTGTCATTCGGCGATTGGTACCTGGATGGGGATGAAAATACCACATCCCTGCTCGCAACCGACCACAAGTATGGTAATAAAAGCAGCGATCTGTTAAATCAGGATTCTTACTGATGATAGCGCCTCCTTCCCCGGCAGAGATGTTTTTGCTCACCTGAAAGCTGAAACATCCTAACTTACCGACGCTTCCCACCTTTTGTCCATTCCATTCAGAGAGATGAGCCTGACAAGCATCTTCAATAACAGTTATGTTGTGTTTGGAGGCAATATCCATTATTTTTTCCATATCGGAAGGCATCCCAGCCAGATGAACCGGTATAATAGCTTTTGTATTGGGGCCGATATGCTCCTCAATTTGCCGCGGGTCTATACAGTAGGTATCTGGATGAATGTCGATAAATACGGGGAGAGCATTAACCAATAACACGCTCATAACCGTGGACATAAAGGTGTAGGGTGGAACCAATACCTCATCCCCTGCTCCTACACCGGCTACAGTGAGAGCAATTTCTAAAGCTGTAGATCCGTTCGTAACCATAAGGGATTTTTCAACCCCACATAATTCAGCAAAACGCTGCTCAAATTTGGATACCATAGATCCCCCATGTCTTTCCCACTTTCTGCTTCGCAGCACCTGCAGAAGATTTTCCTCCTCTTCCCTGTCAAACTGCGGCCAGGGAGGGAAAGAATTACTTCTGGTAGGATGGGCACCCAATATAGCTAATTGATCTCTGATATTATTTTTCTTGCTCATCTTAGTTTTCTCCTTTGAGATTTTTGGAGAACTGGAAGCTATAGTTTCACAGCTTTACCTGAGCTTAGAGACCTCTCGGCTGCCAGGCACATGCGAACTGCTTCTTTACCATCCTGGCCAGTGGCCGGGATGGGCGCCCCTTCTTGAACTGCCTTTACAACCTGTTTAATCTCGGCTTTCAGATCAAAGGTTTCCCCGGCTTTCCTTTCAATAGAAATCTTATGCTTAACTTTATTTTGACCGTACTCCAGCCAAAATTTTGGCTCAAAAGGCTTTTCTTCAACTTCTTCCCAGTGCGCCCATAGAGCTCCTTTATCTCCTATAACCTTCGCTATAATATAATATCCGTATCCTGCCATACTGTAAAAGAGAACCCCGCAGCCGCCGGAGAAGTTGATAATAGTTGATAAATTATCCACAAGAGCTCTTTCCGATGAAGAATTAGCTGAAGAATAAAGAGATTGCGGCTCTCCGACTCCCTCGAAGTACCATCGAATAAGGTCAAAATAGTGAATGGGAGCATCTAACATCCAACTGCCAACCTGATCCTCGTTAAGGCGCCATTCTCCCGAGCCTGTAGATGGAGCGGACCGGAAAACCTCAATATGCACAGCTCTCACGGTGCCAATCTTTCCTTCTTGAATTAGATTCTTCACCCGTTCCCAAAGGGAGGAAAAACGTAATTCAAATCCAATGGCCAAAAATGGCTTTTTATCTTGATGAGAAGATTTTTGAGAAAATTTTAAGATTGAATCACAATCCTCTACTGTTAAAGCCATAGGTTTTTCCAGTAAAACATTATTTCCGGATTGGAGAGCAGTTATTGCCGCCTTATGGTGTAAATAATTGGGCAGGAGAATATCTACAACATCTAAATTTTCCTCTTTTATCAACTTATTATAATCCGAGTAAGTCTTAACACCAAAATCTCTTGTGGCTATCTTCCGTTTTTCCTTATCACTGTCGGCAACTGCTACCAGATGAGCCTCTGGTATCTCTTTGATGAAACGGGCATGCCATCTTGCCCACTCACCAAACCCGACTAATCCAAAACGTACCGGCCTCATCTTTATTATCCTTTCTCTAACCTGTAAAGTAGGCTATCTTACTCTTCCTTCTCTTGAGAGCTATCTGATAAGGAGCGGATAACTTTTCTTTTTTCATTGCACGGGTAGCATTCCGGCTCATCACACAAAAGGGCTCCAGGGTCCTCTCTCAATAAAGAGGATGCTGTGTCAATAACATCCTGAGATTTCATCAGTTGAGAGTGAGCTTGCCCCACTTTTCCGTACCGAATCTTACCCCTATCTCGCATCACAGGTTCCAGTTTCCAGAACCCTTCACTGCAAGTAGGAAAGGGGGGAAGATCAACTTTTATCATCTCTTCTGCAGGAGTCTTAACTATAGCCTGTTCAGGAAAATCAGGTGAATCCTTTACGGTGTAGAGGTAGGAAAGCTCTGCATAGACTTCGGCTGTATGTATTGTAGAATTAACGTTATGCCCTACCCCTAACAAAAGGGCATATCCACCTCGTTTGGCAAGCTTATCCGGAGGACTCCCTTTTCCTAAGGACCCGGCCTTTAGATGGTCTTTAACTACTTTTTTTGCATTTTTCCCTATAACGCCGACTGAGTGCCGCGGATGCCAACTTCTTACACTTTCCTTTCTTTGACGCAGGGCCTCTGTTATAAGACCCATCTCTGAAGGTGTGCGGTGAGGCTCAAAATAAGGGATAAAGCCCTTAAAGGTAAAAGTGGGAACCATTAAAAGACCATCTTCTCCCACCACCTCCATAATAGCATCGATAACTGTATCCGCTCCCCCTTTAACATATCCTACGCTCTTTAAGGAACTGTGCATAAAGACCCGGTCGCCTTTTTTTAAACCTAAGGTTTGAAGGTCTTTTTTAATTCTATCTTTTGTAACTCTCATCTGTACCACATTTCCCCTTTATTTGAGAATATATCAAACCTATACCGCTTCCAGTACCTCCTCTAAATTATCAAATACCTTGCGAAATCCCTCTGCATAGTATTTCATTAACTCCAACCTCTGAGCATAAATTGGGAACGGCTCAGAACAGACAATGAAAGAATCGTTGAGCAGTCTTACTGTCTCCGGGTAATCCTGGACCTCATATGTGATCTCCTTGTCATAGTAAGGACAGCTCCAGGGGCAACCTCTACCGTAACCTTCCTTGAGCTGAAAAAGGGTCTGGCCAGGGACAGGAAAAGACTGCCATAATACTACATCTACACCTTCTGCCTGAAGAGCTTTCATTGCTTTATCTCTAAGCTTAGAAACCTTTAGGTCTGTACCTAATTCAGAAAGGTTAAGCCTTACCCTATATTTATGATAGATACTGGTTCTATCTTCAGGAACAAAAGGTGGAATTATACCCTTGATTTCAGCTAACTGCTTTGATAAAAACCAGGCATTTTTTTGAGCGTTAGCATTATACTCATCAAGCTTTTTTAGTTGCCGTCTGGCAAAAGCGGCTGGCATTCCAAAGGTTCTATACATCCATCCCATACCATAAGCGTTATATTCTCTTCTCTCTCCCTGTCTAATCTCCTCTCCAAACATACGCAACATATTAGCCTCATCTCTATATTTTTTGTTGCTAGTGATGAGCAATCCTCCTTCAATTCCAGGAAGATTCTTGGTCACATTTAAACTGAAGGCAGCCATATCACCAAAATTTCCTACTTTTTTTCCATTGTATGTTGCTCCAGGAGCCTGACAGGCATCTTCTATCACTATGAGATTATACTTTTGGGCAATTTTTCTTATTCTGTCCATATCTGCTGGTATTCCGTGAATGTGAACGGGTATAATGGCTCTTGTCTTTGAGCTAATCTTCTCCTCAATTTTTCCAGGATCAATGGTAAAAGTCCTTGGATCGATATCCACAAACACAGGAATGGCGTTATGATGAAGAGCAGAGGTTGCTGATGACAAAAACGTATATGATGAGGTAATCACCTCATCACCCGGGCCAATTCCTGCAGCTGCTATAGCCATATGCAGGGCAGCTGTTCCACTATTGGTAGCGATACAGTATTTTGTCCCAATGTACTCTGCAAAATCCTTTTCCAGAGCAACAACTTCGGGAACATAAGGGCCATGAAGTATTTCCTCATCAAGGGTTTTTATTACAGCATCTTTGTCCTCTTGAGTTACTATGGGCCATTTTATTTTTAAACCAGCGGGAACAGTCTTTTTTCCCCCGTGAACAGCTAAATCCTCTTTCTTGGCAGCTGAGTTTTCCCTCATACAAATATCCTCCTTTCCTCTCTTCAGTATTGTCAAAATTTCACCACAGAGAACAGAGAGAAATCATTACATATCAACAGATGGTGAAACTTTTGTATTAGCTTCTCTTCTATTTTTTTTCACTCTTAAGGACTAATTAGCCTGTTGGATTCTCGCCTTCTTTCTTTATTCTTATTAAAATACTCCTCCAGGGCTTCTCTTGTTATAGCCCCCATTGTCTCAGGGAGTTTTGCTTCTCTTCTTACTCCTTTCCTCAGATTCTTAAGTTTGTTTTTCTGAGCCAGACTGACTAATCTCTTTTGCATGCCCGCTGGCAGATAAATAGTCACCTTCCTTTCTGAGAGGTGCACCATGAAGTTCTCCTTTTTTACCTTGCAATCTTTCCAGAAATAAAATCTTCTACCTTTTCTCTTGCCTCCTCATCCGAGTATTGAATGGGAGGGTGTTTCATAGTATAAGAGGAGATAGAAGTCAAAGGACCTCCTACACCTCTATCCAGCCCAAGCTTACAGCATCTGATAGCATCTATCGCTGAACCTCCACTATTAGGTGAATCTTCCACCGAGAGTCGAAGTTCAAGAGTAAGAGGTATATCACCAAATTCCCTCCCTTCCATTCTGATATAACAGACCTTATTGTCTTTCAGCCAGGGTACGTAATCGCTTGGTCCTATATGAATGTTTTCAGAAGGAAGTGGATCATCCAGTTGAGATTGCACCGACTCTGTTTTGGAAATCTTTTTAGATTTAAGTCGTTCCAGAGCAATCATATTGAGAAAGTCGGTATTCCCTCCTATATTAAGCTGATAGGTACGATCGAGTTTCACCCCTCTCTTGCGGAAAAGTCTTGTCAGGACACGATGAACAATAGTAGCACCTACTTGCGACTTTATATCATCACCTACGATAGGAAGACCTTTCTCTTCAAATTTCTTTGCCCATTTCTCATCAGAAGCAATAAATACAGGTATGCAGTTCACAAAACCTACTCCTGCATCCAGAGCAGCTTGAGCATAAAATTTAACTCCTTTCTCTGAACCCACCGGCAGATAGTTGACCAGGATCTCTGCTCCACTCTTTTTCAGCTCTTCTACCACATCACAGGGATCCTCATCTGCGACCCGGAAAGCCTGATCCTCTGGGTACTCTTCCATATGTTTGGCTGCTCCATCAAACACCTCTCCCTCTTTCACTGTTACTCCATAGTGAGGAATATCAGGGTAGAATACTGTAGTATTATTCGGCTTAGCAAAAATAGCCTTACTCAGATCCTGACCCACCTTCCTTTTATCAATATCGAAAGCGGCCACCACTTTAATGTCGCTTAACTTGTAGCCGTCAAGCTCAGGGTGCATCAATCCGATCACCTCTTTGTTATTCTCTCTGTAGTACTCTATGCCTTGAATTAAGGAACTTGCACAGTTCCCTACTCCGGCAATAGCAACTCTTATTTCACTCATTCCTTTTATACCTCCTTTAGTTTTGTGTTCTTAGTTATTTGTTATTTCCAGGATAAAGTTACCGGCGTACTTTCTTGAGAAGATTTTGTTGCTGCAAGTGCAATTTCTAAAGCTTTCCTGGCGTCGATGCCGGTAACTATAGGAACCTTATGGTTAATTATGCAGTCAACAAAATGTCTCATTTCGTTGACAAAAGCTTCTTTAAATCGTTCCTGCCAGGAGGGAATGACTTCATAGTTTACTCCCGGTTTTTTCAGCAGAAAAAATCGATGATGGCGAAGATAGCCAATCTGTAAAGCCCCTTCAGAACCTGCTATTTCTACTCGCACATCATATCCATATCCTGAACGGCGGGAGTTTTCAATGTTACCAAGACTCCCATTCTTGAAGGTTAAGGTAGTAAAGGCAACATCAACATCTCCAAATTCCTTAAACTCTGGATAAATAAGAGTCTTTCCCTCAGCATAGACTTTTTCAACTTCACTTCCCATAAACCACCTGGCAAGATCAATATCGTGAATTGAACTGTCCACAAAAAGACCCCCGCTTACCCGTGCATATTCAAGAGGAGGACCTTCAGGGTCTCTGCTTACGGCTTTAAAGAGAAGGGGTTTTCCGATGGAACCTTTATCAATTTCCTCCTTAGCAGAAGACAGCGCAGGATCAAATCGTCGCATAAAGCCAACCTGCATTAAAACTCCTGCTTTTTCAACGGCAGCAAGAATCTCATTTGTCTCCTTTAGAGTAAGTGCAATTGGTTTTTCGCAAAAAATATGTTTCCCTTTTTGAGCTGCATATACGATTATATCCTTGTGGATATTGGTGCTGACACAGACAAGCACAGCGTTTATATCCTCTTTTTCCAGCATCTGCTCAAAATCTTTGTACCATTTAATTCCGCCACATTTTAAGGCTACCTGTTGAGCACTTTTTTCATCCACGTCAGCCACAGCAACTAAGTTAGCTTCCCGGAACCGGGTGAGTAAGTTCTTTGCGTGAATTTGTCCAATACGGCCAGTTCCAACAATCCCCATATTAACCATTTTAGCCATCTGTCCTCTCCAAAAAGCCTTTGCATATAACTTTAACTATCTTTTCTGCTTATTTTCTCAAATTAGTTTATTAGCGATTGAACTAATGTTATTTAAGTAGAGCACCTTCTATGTGTAGAGTATATCCTATCAATATATGTATTATAGTATATGTTATTATATAATAACATATAAAAGATTTTTGTCAAGAGAATCTCGAGACTTTTCCCTCACCGCCAGAGTATAGCCGCTTTGAATTAAGGCAGGGGAGGATTAGAAAAGGCCCTGTCCTTCAGGGCGGGGTTAAAAGAGGGAAATAAATTGTTTGGAAGGGTTTTACTTTTGCTTTTTAAAAATAGGTGTGAGGATTTTCTTGTTTTCTCTTATATCCTTTTGGAAAAGTCCCCATAATCGGTGAAAGATTGCTCCCGGTTTTCCAGTACCAACTCTCTTCCCATCGCATTTGACTACGGGGAGAATATTGGGAGTAGTACTAAATAAAAACATCTCTGAACTATTATGAACTTCTTCTGGGGAGATATTTGCGCAGGAGACCCTTCTTAAGTCTCCTTTTTCGATTAAGTCTTTCGTCAGCTCGACTGCTCTCAACAAAGTAGTCCCTTTGAGAACGCTGTCAAATTTGGGATAGATGAATACCTTCTGTTTACTCACAATAGCTATGCTTTTAGTTGCCGCCTCTGCCAGATATCCTTGTCGGTCAAGCATAACGGTGAAGTCCACCTTGTTCTGGTGCGCTTCCATCTCAACCAGCGCGTTAGGCAGGTAATTGCAGGATTTGATTTGAGCAAAAAATGGTGGTTTAATAGGAATCCGGCTCGTTGCCACAGATACTCCTTCAGTATAAAAATGTTGTGGAACAGGAGAAGTCTTTAGAATCACAACATAAAGATTGCTTTTGGGACATTCTTTTGGTTCACATTTAAAACCCCCTATTCCGCGGGAAATAAAAATGCGCACACTGCAATCTTTAACACCCGCTATAGCTACGGCTTCTATGGCAATTTGCTTAATGTCACCCAGGTCAAAGGGCAGTTCCATTGAGATTAGCTCTGCAGAGCTTCGTAATCTGGATAGATGAGCATCGAAATTATAAATATAACCACCTACGCATTTACAAGCTTCGAAAACGCCATCTCCACGATGCACCATATGGTCATCTATAGGAAGCACCATCAAACTGGGATCAGTTACCACCCCTCCAAAAACACTGGAGTACATAGCCAAATATTCTGAACGTCCCGGGTCCCGCCATTTAGGTTTTTCCGAAAAAATTTCATTTTTAGATAAAATATTTAGGCTCATATAACTATTTTTCTCTTCCTTACTAATCTATCAAATTTTCTAATTTCTCATTTAATACTTTCTCTGGAGCTACTCCTACAATTCGATCTGCCAGTTGACCGCTCTTAAAAAATAAAACGGTAGGTATTCCTCTAATTCCATATTTAGCTGCAATATCAGGGTTTTCATCCACATTTAATCTACCCACTTTAACTTTACCTTGATATTCTGTAACCATTTTTTCTACTAAAGGGGCTAACATATGGCAAGGAGCACACCATTCAGTCCAGAAATCTATCATTACCGGAAGATGCGAGTTCAAAACCTCTTCTTCCCAGTTACCTTGATTAAAGATTACTTCTTGACCCATTTTCCCTCCTGTAGTTTATTATTTCCCTGAGAATCTCATTTTTGAAATTTGAGGTCTCTGTAATTTGGACTTTTATGGAGCACTATTAAGATAGTGCTCCATTTATCTGTGAAATCAGAGATTTCTGCCTTTTTCGGAAATTTCAATAATGGTATTGGATTATACTAAAATTTTTGTAACAGTTTAGCTTTCCTAAAAGACTAAATGTAATTTATCATACTTAGAAATTGTGTCAACTATAATTTACCTTAAATTCTCCTTAACTACTTCCTTCTATTTTATTGTAATAGAATTTCTCGGA
>JAYEHT010000214.1:0-2006 GCA_034659655.1 Candidatus Aerophobota bacterium
GAAAATAAGATCTTTATTTTGCAGTTTCCCCTCGCAGCGCTTGTTTATCTCGATAATGGGACTTATCATACAGTAGCTAATGAGAAATCTGTAAAAATGGTAGTTATCATAGCCGCTATCAAAAACAGAGTGCTTAATTTTGTAGCCTTGATTCATCGCTTCTCTTATAAGGCTTATTCCCGCAACTCCATCGTGAATGTTAGCAGAGGTTACTTTGGGAAGAATAATAGAAAGAGAAGATTCTAAATCTACTAAATCATGAATTCCATAACCATACACCCAAATCTTGCGGAAAGAATCCCATCCCCAACGGGCATCTCTATCAGAGAAAATACGGGGGCAATTACATTTCTCTTTACACTTACATATCTTTTTCCCATAGGGAGAAGCGAAGGTTGTGATCTTTGAGCCATCACCACTTATATTTAAGTTATCAAGGTTAATTAATCCTAGCTTTGCCGAAGGGGTAACAAAACACTCTTTGAAGATCTTTTGCAATAGATAATCAGGAGCTTTGTAAGAGAATTTACCATTCTTCTCTTTCAAACCTTTTCTTATAGCTCTATCTACTAATCTTTTGATAACACCTTTATGGTTGTGTTCAGGAAGAGCCTCTTCTCCTTTTTCTTTAGACCTCTTTGGTTTTCTTTTAAAACGTGTTTTACCTTTAGCCTTAGATTTATCCTTATCCATAAGATAAAGTCGATCAAAGAAATCATAGAAGGTTCCAACACCTGGGGTATCTTCGGGAGTAAATCCACTGATGATGGCTAAAGAAGGAAAACTTCTTAAAAGAGCTACCCACTCATCAATAGAAGTTGTGCCTGAAAGAGTCATGGCTAACAAAGAGCGAAACATATTATCCGAAGCTCTTGCTGGTGCTCCTCGTTTTGAATAGCGAGACTTTAAGATAGTGTTTACCTTACTTAAATCTAAATTGATCAGCTTTTTATGAACATCCGTAAAGAAAGCTGGAATGTCTAAACCACGATCCCGAAGCTCTTTTTCTATAAATTCCTGATATTTTTTATGTGTCCTTGCTATAAGTAAGGACATTTTTGCCCTCCTTTGGTGCTATAGTGGCCTCCTTTATCGGTTTTAAGCCATTATACACACCAAAGGAGGAAATGCAAGTTAGAAGATAGTCTATTGGGGGTGATGAGATTATCCTTGATTAGTAAACTACTGATTAGGGATAGGTATAGAATTTCCGAGAATACTCAGGAAGAGTACTCTCGGAAAAGAAGATAAAAATAGCTAATTTTAGGCTTCGCTGATTCAAAATTGAGCCAAAAATTGATCTTTCTCATTAAAAAAGGAATTTTTAGAGAAAAAAGCTAAAACAAGGCATACCTCCCCTATGGTAAATAAAAAAGCCTTTTGTAAATCTTCTAAAAACCCTTAAGTTGGTGTTAATTGCTTCTGTTTCTTTACTCTCTTTCTTTCACTAATTCCAAGTGCAGTTGCTTGAGCATCTATATGTTTGCACATACTGGCTAAGGCTGTTTGAATAATCCACATCTTACGGCCTCTTGTTCTGGTAATAGATAACTTATAATCTTTTTTCTTACTCTTAAAAGATCTCTCGGAACCGCTTCTTTTCTTGTAAAGATTTTTCCAAAGATCACTATCTCTGGAAACAGGAGTAAAGTAGCGATAATTCTGTTTTGAACGGGTATAGACAACTCTTCCATAAGCCGATTTTCTCTTCTGACATATATCTCTGTAAGGGCATTCTTCATCTTTATATTGGACTAGAGAACAAACAGGACAGCGCCACTTATTGCGACCTCTATCCCAGCAGTATCCCCAGTTGGTTAAAGGTAGTCCATAAAGACAAATAGGAGTTCCCTCTTTGGTAAAGAAAATAAGATCCTTATTTTGCAGTTTCCCCTCGCAGCGCTTGTTTATCTCGATAATGGGACTTATCATACAGTAGCGAGCCGATTTAAGAACTCAGTTTTTCCACTGAAAAGTGGATAGAAAATCAGTAAGTAAGAGGAAAG
>JAYEHT010000215.1:0-1999 GCA_034659655.1 Candidatus Aerophobota bacterium
TGGAATATCCACAACTACATTGACTTTACATGCTTACACTGCTGGGCTCAGGGTATTTGCTATGGGTAAAGCAGGAGCAGTATCAATTCTTCTTTTCTTATTGGTGATGGCTGTATCTACTTTGTTTTTGAGCTTTGCGCGCAAAGGAACTATCATGCAAAAGGAAAGGGGATAGAATCATCAATTTTGAGTATAGGGAGTTATAGTTTGAAGATTAAAGGAAAAGTGATTATTAGCGTAAGAGTCCTTATACTGGTGGTGTGGCTAATCTTTGCTTTTTTCCCGATATACTGGATGATTATCACGGGATTTAAAGCCCCCAAAGATATCTATGGGGGTCCCTTTTATTTTCCTGGTATTGATTTCGAAGCCTCTTACATTGCATGGGAGTGGTTGTTTTTCAAAGGAAAGGAATTATTTCTTGGTTGTCTTATTAACAGCATTCTTTTTGCTACTCTTAGTTCCCTATTTGTTGTAGGTATTGCCTCTCTTACCTCTTATGGATTAGCCAGATACCGATATAAGTATGGTCCATTTCGAAATAATGATTTACTTTTTCTTATCGTCTCTCAAAGAATGATGCCTCCCATAGTGGCTATTTTTGGATTGTTTCTCATTTACAAAACAGTAGGTCTTCTTGATACACGGCCAGGAATGATTATTCTGTATATGTGGTATAATTTACCTTTGGCTGTTTTTATTCTAACAGATTTCTTCCGGGGGATTCCTCCGGAAATAGAAGAAGCAGCTGCTGTAGATGGTTACACAAAACTCCAGCAATTCTTTAAATTTATCCTTCCTATGGCAAAACCAGGATTAGCTGCTACTTTTATGTTGTGTTTTATCTTTGCCTGGAATGAATTTTTAGCTGCTTTAATCACTACTTTTGAAAAATCTCAAACTTTACCGGTGTTAATCTCTGGTATGAATGCCCAAATGGAGCCTATGTGGTGGACAATTTCTGCTTTAGGAACTCTTTCCATAATCCCCCCTGCTATATTAGTAATTTTTCTTGATAAATATCTAGTTCGAGGATTACTCTTTAGGGGAAGATAATGGTACGACACCATATGATGATATCGGAAGGAAAAGAAGGATTATTGAGAAATGGCTAAAGTTCTGTTAAACAAAGTTACCAAGCGATATGGAAAATTAGAAGCAGTGAAAGATTTGAATTTAATTTGTAAGGATAAAGAATTCTTAGTGATTCTTGGACCAACTGGAGCGGGGAAAACGACTACCTTAAAGATGATTGCTGGAATCGAAAGCATTTCTCAAGGTGAAATAAAGATAGATGGAAAAATGGTAAACGATTTACCTTCTCAAGAAAGAGATGTATCTATGGTGTTTGAAACCTATGTTCTTTATCCAAATTTAACTGTTTTTGAGAATATTGCCTCTCCCCTGAGAACTCCTCGGAGGCGACACAATTTCCCTGAGAAAGAAATTCGTCGTAGAGTAAAGAAAATAGCACAGGTATTGGAGATAGGAGACTTGTTAAATCGAATGCCGGCCCAGTTAAGCGGAGGCCAAAGACAGAGAGTGGGCTTAGCGAGAGCCCTCGTCCGTCAAACAACAGTAACCCTTATGGATGAACCCATAGCTCACCTGGATGCTAAACTGAGAAATTCTCTGCGAGGGGAATTAAAAAGATGGCAAAAAGACAATAATCTTACTATAATCTATACCACGCATGATTACATAGAGGCGCTCGGGATGGGTGATAAAATTGCTGTTTTAAATAAAGGGAAATTAGAACAGGTGGGAACGCCTAAACAAGTCTACAATAGTCCTGCCAATGAGTTTGTGGGTTTAAATATAGGCTATCCTCCTATTAATATATTTAGAGCACATTTTGAGAGAAAGAATGGGCAATTGTGGGTCAGAAGCAATATACTTAATATTTTATTACCAGAGAACCTTGCACAGAAAGTTATAGCTTCTATTAAAGAATCCGAAGTTAAGGTTGGGATACGTCCCTCGAATGTGAAACTCCATC
>JAYEHT010000216.1:0-1996 GCA_034659655.1 Candidatus Aerophobota bacterium
CACAGGAAGGAAGATCATCCTTAGGACAGATAGCAAAAGAACGTCTCTCCTTTCCTAAGGTAATCTTTTCTGAATGATTTAAAAGATCTATTATTTTATAGCGAAGACTTTTTAAAAAATTCTTCTTTAAGGGAATCTGTCCACAGCTCCTGCAGGCATAATTACAACCTCTGTAATTAGCAAAGGTGGGGAAAAGAGTTCCATCGTAAGATAAAATTTTTCCGCTGATAAGACCAACTCTTTTGACGATTTCCACTAAGATATGAAAGATCTCATCAAATTTCTCTGGTCCAATTCGCTTTTTGAAATTACTAAAATCAGCCTCACAGGGGATACGATTCTCAGATATGCCGGCATAAGTTCTATAGCGACGTCCATTTTCCTTATTGTGCAAACAGCAAACAAAATCTTTTTCTGACTTAAAGCCATCTAAGTACCTACAAAGATGGAGAACAAAGATAGAGGCAGGGTCAAAACAAACTCCTCCCTCTTTACTGTAAGAGGAAGCAACCAGGGATCTGACAAAGGAAAAATCTATGAGAGAGGTAGCTAATTTAGAGAAGGGAAAGTATCCTTGAGGACTAATATCTACAAATCTTCTTTGGTATTGATACCATGATAAAAGACGATATCTTTTTTTAGGGAAGATTTCTTGATGCTCAAGGTTAATCTTCACATTAATGGAATTTAGCTTTTTTTGAATCTCTTTTAGAGAAAATGGAGTAAGATCTTTCAATTAGTTCTCCTTTGAGGGCAAGCTGATAAGGCTTGCCCTCGGGGTAGTTATTTTTTTTTGAATCTTGTTTTTAAAGTTTATCTGCTCTTTCAAGTTCTTATCTTTATTTTTCATGAGTTTAGAATCTTCCGGAATCTCTTTATTAAAGGATATAGATAAATATCTTTTATAGGTACCCTGGTAGTATACCTGTTACGGCTGTATCCTTTGGTCTGACCAACATAGATCCAGTTAGCAGCCCGATAGCAGGTGCCCCGGAAGCGCTCTTTCTCTACAAAGGTTTCCAGCATATAGATAGGATGATTATATTTGTTTATCCAGTCTTTGCTGATACGCCGGCTAACTTTTCCTAATATATGGCTGGCTAAGTGGGGAACTTTAACCCAGGGCAAGATTAAAAATCGCATGTTGTTGGTTAAAAACTTTAGATTTGCACATCTTTTATCCTTATCCCAGCCAATAAAGTTATCCCGGGGAGGAGTTTTCCAGGCTGGGGAGCCAAAGAGAAGACAGGATAAGGGATTATTCTCTTTATCAAAGACTATGTATTTCATATTTTCCCCTACAGTACCACTGAAACTAAGATAGTGATACTGAAAAAGAAGATGTTCAAAGAGTTTTAAAAGGTCTTTATCTTTAACCAATTCAATACGCACAGGGATAACATTACTAAGTTTACAAGCAATGACTTTAGTCTTATGGGGAACATAGAGAACAGGGACTTTCCGGCGATTTCCTCCAGATGTTTTTTGACGAGGAGGCAAGGTAATATAGCCACGCTTTTCTAACTTTAAAAGAAAACTGCGACAGGCCATATCTTTAAGTTGACCATTGCTGGCACGCCAATTCCACAAAAAACACAGTTTCCTGGAAAGATGAGTGCGGTTCCAGGATGGATGAGCATTTATCATCTGTCGAATAAGTTTTATATCCTTATAGGTTATCTTTTTCCCCTGGATAATCACTGTTTTTTTCATACTTTTATTGTATCATAAAATAAAAATGAGTCCACCCTTAACTTCAAAAAATTGGGAAACTTAGCAAAATCTAAGCATAAATACTTGTTAATTTAGTAAATACTTGATTTTTCAGTGCTGGCTTAACCTATTTTTAAGTTAATACAGGGTATCTAAATAGTTAAAAATACTTTATTAAGTGGGTTGTTTAAAATTTTGGTGGGTTGAAGTAGGTTAAAAATACAAGGAAAGAAGTTCTTAAATCAGCTCTATTTTAGTAAAGGCAAAATATGAGAAGAAGATA
>JAYEHT010000217.1:0-1991 GCA_034659655.1 Candidatus Aerophobota bacterium
CTTTGATGTATTTGCTCCGCTGGTAATATGCACTACTGAGAGCATACCAGATGCTATTGAGAGCAGGTGTATAACCTTTCTAATGCAGAAAAATGCAAGAGCAGGAGTTGAAAAACTGATTGATGAGAGCAAAGCAAGGAAGCTGAGGAATAAACTTACCCTCTTCAGAGCTAATTACCTGGATCAGAACTTACCTGAGGCTAGACAGATAGCTCGGAGAAGATTAAATGAAATTCTTCTTCCTCTCTATCAAACTTTAATGCTGGTTGGTCCTGAAAGAAAAGAAGAATTTAAGATGATTGTAGAGGAAATGGAAAAAGCTAAAGAGGAAGAAGAGGGTTTGAGTCTGGAGGCTGAGATTGTAGAGGAGATTATAAACTACTGGAAAGATACAGGAGAGAAAGCCTTTTTGACTACGGAGATATCAGGCAGGTTAAATAGAGAAAAAACTGATAAAGAAAAAATAACTAATAGGTTAATAGGTATGAGAGCGAAGAGATTGGGATTTGAGAAAGTGCGATTAGCAAACGGTAAGAGAGGTTTTAGGATTAACCTTGAGCTATTAGAAAAGTTAGCTCTTCAATTTAAATTAGATTTTTGACAGATAGCTTTTTAAGTGTCAGAAATTATGACTTCTGAATGGTGCTTTGAAACAGAGTTTTGACACTTAACCGCTTATGACACTTAGGGGGAAGGTGCGTCTTTTAGAAATGACACTTGCGTCATCAAGTATATATATAGCAAATTTAACTTCTAATAGAGAGATAGAGAGAATAAGGCTTTTTTTTACCTGACGGATAAAACAGACGCATACCCTAAAAAACCGTCATAAGTGTCATAAGTGTCAGAGGTTGTTGGAGAAGTGCGTTATTACTGGATTATAGAGATGACGGATAGCTTGACGGGTAGCTTTAAGTGTCATTTAAGTGTCAGAGATTTTTAAAAAACAATAAACTTTAGAAAAGGAGTTGGAAGGACGATAAGTTTAAATGCGAGACACCGGGCTAAAGGAACTCATTATTAACCAGATATGCGAGGAAGTGGACCTTGATGACTTTATTGAAGTAGAATTTTATGTTTGGCTCGTTTGGGCATTAGGTTTACAAAATAACTGAAAGCAAGACCTGGCTTAATAAAATTAGTTTAAATGAGAGGTTTAACTTTTAGAGAGGTATAAAACATCGGCTATCCCCTTATCTATGCTAATTTAGGCTTGTTTGGAAGCGTTTTTTGAAGGGGGGGCTTGACAGGGGGATATTTTTTATTATACTTAACAATGTGATGATGATGATACATAAAATAATAGTTTAGCAGGAGGTAAGAGAAATGAGATTAACATTAAAGGGAAACATTCTTGATACTACAAAAGAGGAAGTAGAGAAAAGGTTATCTAAAATTAAACCAGAGATGATGGCTCGCAATAAATATTATGTAAAAATTGGTGAGAAGGATTTTCCTGTCAAACAGGCAGTCTCTATGGCTTTTGGGATAGCCAGGATAGATATTCAAACTCAGGACGCTTATCGTATTTTAAGAAGCTTGGGTTTTAAAATAACTGAGAGGTAAGATAATGATAGAAGCGGTTACTAAGCTTGAACCCGTAATAAAGCCTTTAGCTTTAGAGGATTTAAAAGGAAAAGCTAACCAGATTTTTACTTTGCTTGATATAAGCTCCTCTACCCGGGAAGACTACACTTACAGGATAGGCTTATTCTTAGAGTTTATAAAAGAGAAAGGCTCTACCGGGAATAGCTTTTTAGAGTTTAAGCGTTATCTCCAGGAAAGGAAGGATCTTACTGTTGCTACTAAAAATAAATACCTGGCATCGGCAAGAGTATTCTTAAGAGAGCTTGCAAAGAAGGGGACTATACCGGTTGACATTACCTTGAATGTAAAGAGCTTTAAGCAAGGCAAAAAGCATAAGAAGGAAGGATTAACTGAAGATGAGATAAATAAGCTCTCTGAGAAGATAAGAGGATTAAAAGATACCC
>JAYEHT010000218.1:0-10103 GCA_034659655.1 Candidatus Aerophobota bacterium
TTAATTTAGTTAATTCTTTAGACCATTCATTGACCTTCTCTTCTTCTCCCTTTTTTTCACTTTCTTCTATCTTCTTTATTAATTCAGTAATTCTCTTCTGTTTTTTACTTCTCTGTAAATTTTTAATAAAATCCTTGGCTATTTTTTCTTTATCATTCATTCCAAAAGGAGAATCCAACAAGTAAAAAGAGGAGACAACAGAAGAAAGGTTATCCTCTTCTAATTGGCTTATCAGCTTACCAGGGGATAAAATATCCTCCTTTTTTGATAAAAGAATTATTTTCTGAGCAATTTTTCTATAAGAAGGATTTGCAAAGTTATCCGCTCCTCCCTCCTCAATCACTATATTTATTACCCTTCTCTCCGTTAACATAAGCTGAAGAAGCATCTTTTCCGCTTTTTCCTCCTCCTTTGTGCCAATGTTAAATATAGGAGAAGAAGAAATTTTTCTTTTTCTCCCCTTAAATCTTTTAAATTCCGTTGTCAACAAAGACTCATCCAAATCTAACCGAAAAGCCAATTTTTTTATTAGCTCCTGAAGTTTTATTACATCTCTGATTTTCTGTAAAGTAGGGAAAAGGTTATTGATTACATCTATCTTTTCCTCAACTTCCAGGGAAGACCTATGATCAATTTCTAAATTTAGTCTGTAATCAAAGTAAGATAGAGCCTCCTTTTTTCTTTTTACAAACTCTTCCTTTCCTCCCTTTTTCAGGAAATCTCCGGGGTCCATTCCCCGTGGCATAGAGATAACTTTTATTCTTAAGTCCTCCTCCAGGAGAAGGTCGATTCCTCGTAAAGTAGCGGCACCTCCTGCAGTATCTTCATCGTAAGCAACAAAAATCTGATTTGCATACCGTTTGATAAGTCGACTCTGTGAAGGGGTAAGAGAAGTACCCAAAGAAGCTACTACATTTTTCAGCCCTAGCTGATAAAGAGCAACCACATCTGTGTATCCTTCCACTAAAATTACCTCTTTTTTCTGCCTTATCGGTTCTTTACTAAGATTTAACCCATAAAGGTTTTCCCCTTTTTTAAAAATACAAGATTGAGAAGAGTTAAGATACTTGGGTAAAGAGCTATCCAAAACTCGTCCCCCAAAACCAGATATTTTATCTGTGGGTGTAAAGATGGGGAATATGAGCCGTCCCTTAAAATAAAAATTATCATCCTCGGATAATAAACCTAACTCTCGCAAATTCTTAAAGGAGACTCCTCTTCTCTTGCATAACCTTAAAAAATCTCTTGAAGAAGGAGCGTATCCTAACTTAAAGCTTTTTATTATATCCTCATTGAATCCTCTTTTTATTAAATAGTCCTGGACAAACCTATTCTTTTTTAACTCTTCTTGAAAGAGAGTAGATATCACCTCATTAGTTTGATAAAGCTCATCCTTAATCACACTTTCTTCTCTTTCCCTCTTAGAAAGGTAGATCGATATTCCCAATTTATCTCCCAGCATTTTAACTGCCTCGGGAAAAGATATCTTTTCCCACCTCATAAGGAAGCTGATAACATTTCCTCCCACCCCGCAACCAAAACAATGAAAGAGCTGTTTTTCCGGAGAAACTACAAATGAGGGAGTCCTCTCTTGATGAAAAGGACAGAGTGCTTTGTAGTTTTTCCCCGCTTTCTTTAAGGGGAGATAATTCGAAATAAGCTCTACAATATCTGTTTGTTCAATAATTTTATCTATTATTTCATTGGAAATATATGTAGCCATTAGCCCCATTCCCTCGGAAGAAAATTATTTTTATATACTTTAAGAGCGTATCGATCAGTCATCCCAGCAATGTAGTCCACCGCTATTCTCTCCCACCCTTCTTCCTCTGCTCTACTCTTTAAATAAACAGGGAGAACATCAATACTATTTGTATAAAAATTGTAGAGATTAATTACTATTTGATAAGCCTTCTCCTTTTCTTTTGCTAAAATTGGAGACAGGTAAACCTTCCTATACATAAAATCTCTTAATCCATTAAATGCTTCCAGTAAATCTTCATTCATTGCTATGTGAGGTTTCCCTATACTCTCCTTCACTATATTTCGAATTAATGTATCTATTCGCTCTTTATGGGTTTTTCCCAATATATGTAAAATCTTTTCTGGTAGGTCCTTTTCCTTAATTATTCCCGCTCGTAGTGCATCGTCAATATCATGATTAACATAAGCTAAGGGGTCGGCTATTTTTACTGCCTCGGCCTCTATAGTATGAGGATGACTCCCGGGGTTGGAGGAGAGTATTTTCTCTTTTTCCTGAGAATGATTTAAAATCCCGTCTCTCACTTCCCAGGTTAAATTTAACCCTTTCTCTCCCTCCAATTTTTCTACCACTCGAAGACTCTGTTCACTATGTTGAAATTTTTCAGGGTAAGCATCATTTAAGGCATCTTCTCCACTATGCCCAAAAGGGGTATGACCTAAATCGTGACCCAGAGCAATAGCTTCTGTTAAATCCTCATTCAAGCGAAGGGCACGAGAAATTGTGCGGGCTATCTGCATCACCTCTAAGGTATGAGTAAGTCTTGTTCTGTAATGGTCACCAAAGGGAGCAATAAACACCTGCGTTTTATGCTTCAGGCGTCGAAAAGATTTACAGTGAATAATTCTATCTCTATCTCTTTGAAAATCTATCCTTAAAGAACAGGCTTTTTCCTTTCTTTGCCGGCCCTTACTTTCGCTGCTTCTCGTCGCATAAGGGGAGAGGAATTCTTCTTCAAATTCTTCCTGGCTTACTCGATCAAAGGGTTTAGCTGTATACTCCAAAATTATTTAACTCCTTTACCCTGTTAGATAACAAACCCCGTGGGGTAATGAATATCCAACAGGCTAAACATCTAACGAGGTTTATTTGGATAAAAGCCCTTTACCTTTTTCCTCTATCGAGCCCTTAAATTTTTCCAGTTTTTGCATAAACTTCTTTGTTTCCCTTGGCGCAAGAGAAACTATATTATCATAAACAAAAGGACCCACTTTAATTAAGTAAGAAGTTAAAGTGGATCCCTTCATCCATTTGTTTGCTCTTTTAGAAATGGGGGATATATCCAAAAGAATAAGGATTATGCTGCAAATTAAAGCTCCTTCGATGAGCCCTAATATAAACCCTCCTCCCCCATCTATCCCTCTTATAATCGTATACTTCGAGGCTTTATGAAGAATTATTCCCGCCACCCCTCCTATTAAAGCTATCCCTACAAAGATAAGAACAAAACTTATCAGGTAGCTTATCTTCGGAGGGATAAAGTTAAATTCACTCGAAATAATTTCTCCCACTCCCTCATATCGATTAATCGCCACCAACAAACCCACTACAATGCCAATTAACCCGCACGCTTCTTTAAATAAACCTTTTACTACTCCTCGAATGGCAAATAAAATAATGAAAACCCCTAAGACCACATCTAACCAATTCATTTAACTTCTTTCTCTATTTTCTCTATTACTTTTTCAATCCTCTCCTTAGCTCTTTTATTTTTTGTCTTTAACCTATGCAATTCATCAGCGATATTTAAACAGGCAAGAACGCTTATTTCCTCACTCTTTTTTTGTGGGGCAGCTGAAGAAACCATTCTCATTCTGCTATCCACATAATTAGCTACAGTTTTAAGATGCTCCTCGTCTTCATCTGCTTTTAAGTTATACTCTCTATCAAATATATAAACTCTCACCCCATTCCTAATCTCTTCTCCTTTGTTTTTATAATATAAAAAAAATCAAAAAAGTCAATCCCCCTTTCTCCAGTTTCAGGAAAACTCTAAATAATAATTCCATATTACTCCATAAATAGATAAAAAAGAAGAAGAAAGTAACTAAATAGAAAAACTTTTACCCAATTTTAATGAAACACCGCTCTGCTTAATCAGATTTTTATCAACCTCCTTACAGAAATTTAACTTGAGCCAGTTTCAAGCAAAACTTGCCGATAGGCTCTCTTAATCTCGGTTTTATTCCTAATCTCTCGAAAACTTCTAAAAGGGGCTATTTTTAAAGAAAGGGAGCCCACTTCCAGGGACAGACCCGAAAATCTGTCTCCATAGCCTCCTTTAACTTTCCCACGGTTAGCTTCTTCCCCAAAATAGAGAGCTGAAGTATGAGGGCTCTAGCAGAGAAAATAAATCGTTGGTTTTGCCTATTTTTTATGCACCAAATGAGCATTAAGGACATGAAGGCCGGAGTACAGAAAATTAAAGCTCTATCGATAGCCTTCTTGCTTCTTATCATAAACTTATCCAGTCCCCAACTCCTTTTTAGATATTCAAACATGGTCTCTATCCCCCAGCGTGCCTCATATATTCTCACTATTTCCCTTAACTGAGGGAGTTTGTCTATGGGAAGTGTGGTGGCCAAAATTAAAGGATCCCGTCTCTTATCCAGGGGAAGAACAACTACCCAGTTCAAGGTAGCTTTTATCTTCCCATAATAGGTAATCTCGGCTGGGAAGGCTTTGAGTTCTCCTTCTATCTGAATTTCTTTTTTTCCTCTCTTCTCCTTCCAGATCATCCTACCTAAAGGAGAAATCTCCCTGGCAATCTCAAGGATACCCCTTCCCTTACCCTTGTTCTTTAAGTTCTCATCTCCTTTGTAGACTGCATTAACCTTTACCGCCCTGAAGACAAAGTTCTTCTCCTCATTCTTGCATTTTATGAGGATTCTTTTATGCCCAAGACCTCTATCCCCTACTATTATAGGCTCAAGATCCCATACCTCTCTTACTATATGTATCGATTCCTCCACTATCTTCTCAAATACCTTATTTTGACTCAAAAAACCCTTCTCTTCAGGAAGGGAAAGTTTTCTCCTTAAGGGGAAAGCCTTTCTCTTTTTTAAAGCTATGGCTGTCCAGATATCTGTATATCCCCTTTTTGGTTTCCCCTTCTTTTCAGGCGGTTTTACAAAAGAGATATACTCCATTCCCCTTTTCTTTCCCCTGCTCCTTTTGTAGTAATAGGTGGGATCAGCTAAGATGGGAGGCCTTCCAGAGAAGTTTTATCTTTTTAGACCTCTTTTTAAGTTCTCTTAAGGCTTTTTCTGTAACATCGGAGAAAAGCTCATCTTCGGAGAATTTAGCTTCGTTTAAAAGATAACTGAAGCGATTGATACAGTTTCTAATAGAATCTTCCTTGACCGAGGCAAAGGTCTGGCTAAGATCTTTGAGACGGAGAGCTCCCTTTAAGGATATACTCAGGATGAACTCCTTGAGGCTTTGCCGGGTGCGAAGATCGATCTTCTGTTCAATGCAGGAAAGAAAACTGGATACCGTGTTTATTGTGAGTCTTCTTTGATCTCGCCTTAGAGTGGAAAGTCTTCTCATTTTAGTCTTTTCACCAATAGATTATAGCAGAGCTTTTCTCAGAAAATATAGTGCCCATAGCTTTTATAAGATTTACCAGAGCTATCTCTTGTCCTCAGCTTCCATTCTCATTGCTTTGAGGTCCCTCTCTGTAAGGATGATATTCCAACAGCGAACCTGAGCATATTTTTTCAGAAACTCTTCCAGGCTTTTTGCATAAATCTTCCTGGTGATAATAGCTGCTCTTACCGGGATAATATGAGGAACCTTAGTTAAAATTCCCTCTCTCAGATACTCATGATGCCCATAAAAGGATCTATCCTTATAACCGTACAGTTTTTGACTAAACCTTGTTCTTTCCCCGGAAGTTAGCCTTTCCCTGATTCTATAGCAAATCAGTCTGCCTATCTCTTTTTTTCTGTTCATAATCTCCTCCATACATTATTTAAATAAAGTATATAATAAATGAACAAAAAGTCGAGTTGGGTGGTTACTGTTTTTAAGGAAATAAAGATAACTTTTGTAATAAAAATTGGAGAAAAAAATAAGGTAAGTTTACTTATGGGTATAAATTAAAGTTTTGTGATAACTAAGATCAGCTATCTTTCAGGGGAATCTAAACTTTTTCCTGAAACTGGAGAATCCCCCTTTGGGCATTTGTGCGTTATAGATGGCTTAACGGTCTTGATACATTTTTACCTTCCTGTATAATATAGTTACTAAAAAGCAAAAGAGGTAGCTGTGTTATCAAAGGATAATGGTTGAATGAAATAAAAAAAGTTGTCAATACCTGGAAAAAAGAAAATTTGAAAAAAATTCTTGATTTAAAAGAAAAAATTTTATGATGGAAGTAAAAGGGAAAGATAAACTATGGAAAATAGAAATTGGCGAAAAGGGAAATTTTTACCAGTTTTATTTGATCTCCATGCAGAAACCTATATTTGTTTTAGAAACAGGCTTTGGAAAATTTCGACGCATGTTTACCCTCTTTAGCGGAAGTTATTATTCTCCGCAACTGCCACCGATCTTTCATATCTCCCCAGGGCAAAAAGCTACAGCAGAGAAGACACAAAAGATGCACGGATTTAACTTACATAAACTAACCTCCCGACATATAATCCTTTCCATAGAAAACCCCGGTGAAAAATCTCTGTACGAGATATCTCTTTTCAGCAAAAAGATTAAAAATTTAAGGGATTTAAATGAACCTTTATTTGCCTCCAAACTCAACAAAAAGTGAATTTCATGTATACTAAAGTTAGGATGAAATTACTCAGCGAAACAGTGAGTTAAATGAAAGAGGGGGTGAATGAGTATTATGAGTCTGCGCGAAAAATTGATTAATCTCTTCTACAAAGGGGCGAAAAGCAGTAGCAGGATTCGAACTCTTTTTACCTCTGCAGGAGTGGCCCTCTTTTTTACCCTTATAGTGCTATTTATTTGCCTTTCAACCCGCCACCTGAGCTGGTTACTACTGGTCCATATGCGTATGTCAGAAATCTCTCTCCCCTAACACAGCACCCATGGTGCGGATTGACACTCCCGCCTTTCAGAATACTGCTCCCTTTGGTCGCAATCTCGTACATGCTGGAACCGTGAGGTGATATTTCGGGTATTTTAAGTCCCGATGAGGATATTCAAATGAGCACATACATCTTAATGAAGATACTTGAATTCACTCCAGGCAGTTATGACAGGGGTATTCACATTCTTACGCTTGGAAAATTGGATAGGGCTTATAATCGTTTAACATCCCATATAAAGAGGGGGCAGAGAGTCCTTGATCTTGGCTGCGGAACGGGGGCATTGACACTGAGGGCTGCAAAGGTAGGCGCAAAGGTGAAAGGGATTGATGTTAATTCTCAGATGCTGGACATTGCGCAAAGAAAGGCGAGTGAGACAGATCTTACGCAAAATATAGAATTATGCGAGATGGGGGTTGCCGAGCTTGAAAGCGAAGAAGCAGAAAGCTACGATATTGTGATGAGTGGCCTCTCCTTTTCTGAGTTAACTGAAGATGAGTTAATTTATACCCTGAAAGAAGTAAGAAGAATATTGGAGCCCGGAGGTCTTCTGCTTATCGCAGATGAGGTAATACCTGAAAACATTTCAAAGAGAATACTTAATTGGCTGATAAGACCTCCTCTTGTAATAATTACTTACCTTATCACCCAGACTACTACACAGGCCGTAAAGAATTTACCGAAAAAGATAAACCAAGCAGGCTTAATAATAGAATCAGTTAGATTAGAGAGAATGGAAAGTTTTATAGAGGTTGTAGCAAGAAAGCCTGAGGAGAGAACGAAATGAGTTTGCTCAAATATTTTATTGTGAATATTGCTGAAACCCTGCTGAGAGTGATCCCCTTCCCTTGCAGAACAGGTTTAATTAAAACAGGGAATCCAGACAGGGATTCGCCAGTTTTCCTAACCTGCAATTATCATCTCACTGTAGAGAGAGTAAAAAGAGCATTGAAGGGAACAGATGCTTATCTTCTTGTTGCTAACAGCAGGGGATACAATGTATGGTGTGGTGCTGCAGGTGGTCATTTTACAAATCACGATGTTATTTCCGTCCTGAAAGTGAGCGGAATCGAAGAACTTGTGGATCACAGAGATGTGATACTCTCTCAGCTTGCTGCTGCAGGTATTGAAGCAAAACTCGTACAGGAAAAGGCCGGATGGAAGATAATCTGGGGACCGGTTTATGCAAAAGATATTCCTGCTTTCCTTGAAAACAGGTCCAAGAAAACTCAAGATATGCGGGAGGTCAGATTCTCATGGGCACAGCGAGTTGAAATGGCTGCTATGTGGGCATTCCCGTTCTCGATTATTACAACTCTTATAGCCATCCCCCTTTGGCGGGAGATACTTCTGCCTTTAACCCGTCTTATCTGGGGCCTCTCATTTTCCATTTTTATGTGTTTCCCTCTTTATTTCAAATGGCTCAATCCAAAAAAGAAGGGAACGAGTTTCAGCAAATACACTGTTATCTTTGATTTCAGTCGCATTCCCTTAATTTTGTGGGGATTTTTTCTATATTTTAACTACGTCCAAATCTTACCTGATTTAGTGCTTATCAGAAGCCAAATGAGACCTTGACTTGAGATCTCCTTAAAAATAAGTTATAGATATGCGTTAAAAATTGACCCATCCTGGGTAAAATAATATACTCCTGGAAAAAAAATTTCAGGAGGTAAAGGGAGTATGGTTATAATGAAGAAGTAGACGGTCAACCAATGTTAAAGCAGGACCAGCTGCCAGACCTTGAGATTGTCTATTATGCCCCGGGATCTAAGTCTGCTCTTTCCGAGAAGGTTCTATTCGCAGGCTAACTTCTACTTCTTTGGCAATAACCCCTGGCTTGGCTTTGATCTCGTTAACTTTCTCTAGTCCTTCCAGATAGCAAAGTATCGCCTCTTTCGCATTCTCCAGAGCTTCTTCTTCAGCTGGTTCTAAGACTACTATAAATTTTATGGTTTTCCTTTCCTATATATAAAAGTCTTCAAAAAAATAAAGACGGAAGTATAGCCTCCGCCTTCTATTATATCATAAACAAATCTGTTATCAACATTGGGGTGTAGTAGCTCCCCGTGCTTGCCATACTATGCACTTTTAGGTTGAGAAAGAAATTGCCACAGGGATTGCGAACAATTGAGACTAAAATTCAAACACTGCAAACGGGAAATTATCAGCTCAATTAGTTACCTCCAGTTAGAAATGGGCTTTTCGCCAAAATACCGAACTGCTATTACTTCATCCTCTGACGAAGGTTATTCTAAAATAAGAAAAATCTTTGTTAAGGGATGTCCTCCTTTTGTTGGGGGGAGGGAGAAAGATATCTTTTCGCTTCTACAGGAATAAGTCTGTCTTTAAGGGTTTGTCGGCGTGAGATAAAAAGAGCATCAAAAAGTGACGTCAATTTATGTTCTGGAATGGGGGATAAAATATTTTGTCAAGACCTATCTAAACTTATTGGCTGGTGGGTGGTTGAATTGAAGGAGAATACCTTGTGGCTCTACGAAGCGAAGTATTATTTCAGGTGAGCAACTAATTTCGTGACCGTGGCCTGATACCAATCTTTATCTCCTTGCCATTCAGCGTAGAAAATTTCCTTCACCTGATTATCATTTTTAAATACGATATTCTCCAAGCTATCCAGTACGCCTCCAACAATATTTGCGCTATCTGATTTTCCATCCTTTCGAGAATAGCGTATTGAAACAGCGCAGGGGGTGAAGAGAGGAGGCGAAGTCTTAAAGATCTCTCTTGCCTTTTCTTGAAGAGCTTTCTTTCTCTCTGCCTGTCGTCTTTTTTCACACTCATCAGCCGGGGGTTGCTTCCATGGAGGCATGGCATCAACTACAAACGTTACGGCGGTCATCGTTTTGATAAGCTTCATTTACTACCTTCTGCAAGAATATTTATAAGATGGATTTTAATTCCTTTTACTACCACTTATTTAAAAATCCTCTGATAGCATCTTCTGGTGATAAATTTAAGTAAACCTCAGTAGTTGTCAACCTATCGTGACCTAAAAGAGTTTGGAGAGCTCTGCTGGAGATTTCTTCAGGTATCGCAGACATTAGTTAGCTTTACCTCATCATCTGATAATGGTTCTCTTTTGTATTGGTAAAGCATGGTTATTTAGAAGTCTGCTGGATAAATAAAGGGTAGATATGACCAATAATACCAATAATAACAAAAATACAGCCCGATATTAAGGAATGGAAGTCCCAGCTCCACCCAAGAGAGGAAAGCCATCCAACTCCTAATCCTATAAGAATATGGAAGATAGCATTAAGGTTATAGTG
>JAYEHT010000219.1:0-1971 GCA_034659655.1 Candidatus Aerophobota bacterium
AATCCTGCTTTTTCTGGTTTTCCCTTTAATCCTTTAATCCTGTTTTTCTCACTTCTTAAAGTACTTTTCTTCTATTTTTCTAATCTTATCCACCCTCTTTTTGTGTCTATCTCCTTTGAATTCTGTTTTTAACCATTCCTCAACTATCTCTTTGGCTAAATCTTCTCCTGTTATTCGTCCTCCTAAGGTTAGTATGTTAGAATCATTATGTTCTCTGGAGAGGCGTGCGGCATAAACTCCATAGCAGGAAACTGCTCTTATTCCCGGTATTTTATTTGCTACCATACACATCCCCATTCCTGTGCCACAGATAAGGATTCCTCTATCAAACTCATTTTTAGCTACTGCTTCGGCTACCTTTACTCCCCAATCAGGATAATCAGTGGATTCAGTATTATAGCATCCAAAATCTTGACATTCTATTTCTTTCTGAGATAAGAAATTTTTTACTTTCTCTTTCAACCAGTATCCTGCATGGTCAGCACCAATAGCTACCTTCAACTATTTTTTCTCCTTGGTAAACTCTGTTGGATACCTGTCCTGTTGGATATTCATTATTTCACCGGGTTTACTATCTACCAGGGTAAATTTAGATAGTCTATTTGCTAAATGTTTATCTATTCTGGTTTTAAGGAGAATTTTGTCTTCTGAGTATTCTTTGCTTAAAATTTCTGCATTTGCATAAAGAAGAGAAATTAGCTCACTTTTTTTATAAGGAAGAGCAAATTCAACGTAAATTCTTTCTTTATCTAAAAGTTGAGTTATCTTATTTATAAGTTTATCCAATCCATCTTCTTGTAAGGCTGATATTCCAATAGAGGAGTTCAGTTTTCTATACAGACGAGAGAGGACATACCCATTATTAACACAATCAATCTTATTTATTACATTAATGATAGGTTTGTTCTCTATTTTTAATCCCTTTAGCACTTCATATGTAGTTCTGTCCATTTCCTCTACTCTGGGATGGGAAGCGTCAAGAACATTTATAATCAAATCTACCTCCTCTATCTCTTTTAAAGTTGCCTGAAAGGAAGTTATTAGATGGTGAGGGAGCTTATTAATAAAACCTACTGTATCGGTAAGAGCCAAAATCTGGTTGTTAGGTAGTTTAATTTCTCGAGTGGTAGTATCTAAAGTAGCAAAAAGTTTATCATCTACTTTTACATTTGCTTTGGCTAAAACATTGAGGAGAGTAGATTTTCCTACATTGGTATAACCTATAAGGGCTGCTCTTTTATAATAAGGTCTTCTGGGTATATTTTTCTTTAAAATCTTTCTTTGACGTTCAATGTCAGCTATTTTCTTTTCTAAATTTTTGATTCTCTTTTTGATTTGTCTGCGGTCGACCTCTAACTTCTTTTCCCCTGGTCCCCTTGTTCCTATCCCCCCTCCCAGCCGGGAAAGGATAATTCCCTTTCCTTTCAATCTTGGAAAAAGATATTTTAACTGGGCTAACTCTACCTGTATTTTTCCTGCTGATGAGTGAGCTCTCTGGGCAAAAATATCTAAAATAAGCTGAGTGCGGTCAATAACTTTAACTCCAATCTCTTCTTCTAAATTTTGTTGTTGGGCAGGGGTTAAATCATCATCAAAAATAATTACATCTACCCCTATCTCCTGGGTGAGGTTGGTTAATTCAACAACTTTTCCCTTTCCCAGATAAAAGGCTCTGTCTGGACTCGCCCGAGATTGAATAAATTTTACCAGAACCTCTCCTCCCGCTGTTTTTGTAAGCTGGGAGAGCTCTTCTAACGAACTATCTACTGCCCATCCACTTAAAAGCTCTGTCCCGAGTCCTTTTAATCCTACTAAAATCGCCTTTTCTCTTAACCTGAGGCCAGTTTTCTTCAACTTATTGTTACTAAAATTTTCCTCCTTTTCATTTCAATCATCAGTCAACTCTTTTTAATTAATGAGTTTTATTTCTTTTACTTAATTATAATCCTATCTTTTTCTTTGTCAAATAGG
>JAYEHT010000220.1:0-1969 GCA_034659655.1 Candidatus Aerophobota bacterium
GCAGAATTTAACTTTGATAAAATAATAAAAGGTGCATTCCGTGAGGCAGTTAAAAGCAGGATGAAGATTGCTCATGATACACTGGTGGAAACTGAAAATTTAATAGAAGATGCCCGCTCAGACTTAAATAAAGAAGAAAAGAAGACGCAAGAGCTATATCTAAATAGATTGCAGAGTGCCAGGGAAATCTATGAATTTGCCGAAAGAATGCTGGATAGCATCTTTTCAAGCTAAAAATTTAGTTAAGAATATGCTATATTACTAAAAGGCTATATGTGCAAGTGTGGAATTAAGCTGGAATTCAGTGATGATTTTGCTAAATGCAAAGCCTGCGGAAAAGAATATAAAATGATAGATGAGAGCAACGCGAGAGGTAAGACTTAAGAAGTGATAAGGGAAAGAAAGCCGAAATAATTTTTATGTTTTCAAAAGCAAAGATTAATAATTAAAAAGAAGGGAGACATGAAAATGCAAACAATTGAGGAAATTGCTAAAACTCTTGAAATTGATCCTGCGGAGTTAAAAAAGGAAAGTTTAAAGTTTTTTTTACAGAAGGAGTTAAGAAACGTGGAGGTTGAAATTTATAGAATAGGTAATAAGCATGGAGTTAAGTCTGTATTGGAGTTAGACGAAAAGCTAAAAAAGGGGGAGATTAAAGAGGAAGAGATGCTCGACGATTTTATAGAACTCGAGTTTTTGGAAACAAAAAAAGAAAAGATATTGAAGGCCTTAGAAAAAGTTAAGTGATTAAACTATCCAAGATTAAAAGAATTGTTGATATAGAATATGCAAGAAATGTAATATCTTCAGAAATTTTCCATGATAAACTTCGGGTATATATGACCGATGGCTCCTTCGTAGATGTTTGGTTTTCAACGAAAATTCCTGAGCGCTTTTCTTATCATTGGGAAAGAAGGCATATAGGCGGCAAGATATATCGGCATGATAATTTTCCTGATCCGCGTTGGAGAAAACTCTCCACTTTTCCGAAACATTTTCATGATGGGTCTCAAGAAAGAGTGAAAAAAAGCCAAATTTCTGATGACCCAATAAAAGCTATTCATCAATTTATGAGCTTTATTCAGGGAAAGATTCAAGATAAACCAGTAGAGTGAGAAGCAAGAGATAAGAAATGAAAGGTAAAACATGAGAAGTGAAATGAGAACACATAAAGATTTAGATGTTTGGAAAGAATCTATTGAATTAGTAACAAAAATGTATCGGTTGGTGAGTAGTTTTTCTAAAGAAGAGAGATTCGGGTTAGTTGATCAGATGAAACCAACAGTTTTTTCATTGGGCTTGCCTCCTTTTTTGGTGAATTTGCTAAATTCTCCTAAAGAAGTAGAAGGAGGCAAGTCAATTTCACCAGAGAATTTGATAATAAAGGGTTTAAGAGAAAATTACTATATCATTTTTAACAATACCTCAATAATAAGGGGGTTGAAAAATGCCTAAGATAAAAACAGTTTTGGAAATACCTGAAGATGCTTATCTTGCTCTATCGGCAAGTGGGTATTCCAAGGAAAAAATAGCCAGAGATGCTAAAGAACTTTTGGCTGCAAGGTTATTTAAAATAGGGACTTTGAGCTTAGGAAAAGCTGCAGAGCTTGCTGAAATGTCCTTACCGAAGCACTGGGAAAAGTACTTGACATTTACAACTATACTGAGAAAAGAAAAGAACTGCTAAAAGAACTTACTATTGACGGGATAGTAAAAGAGATTGAGAATAGGAGAAAAGGTAAACAACTTTGAATTTTTTAGATCAGCTTTAATGTAACTTTGCGAATACAAAAGAAAAGGTAGTTTAAGAGAAAGGGTATCTCCTATGAATGAAGATTTATCTAAAGCTTCTGATAGATTTACCGAAGGCATTGGTCGCCTGGCTACCACCGTGGGAGTAAGCAGGGTTATTGGACAGCTTTACGCCATTCTTTTTCTCAGCGATAAGCCTCTCTGCCTTAATGATATG
>JAYEHT010000221.1:0-1962 GCA_034659655.1 Candidatus Aerophobota bacterium
TTTGTCCCTGAATTTGCATAACGAAGCTAAAGCTCATCATGCAGGGTATGGATTGGAGGTTAGCTCTCCTGTATTAATTCCACTCTTAACCTGGCAAACGTGCAAAGTTTTCTCATTTTATTTAATGAGAAAGAGCTTTACCTTACCGTCATACAAGATGTGGGAAAAGAGAGAAGGTTAAGCTTTCACTGAGCAAGGTTAGCTAACTAAAGATTAGCCAGAGCCTTTCGAGGTGAAACAACTTCCTCCAATCCATAGCCAAAATTACCTTTTAAATAAAAAAGACCGGGATAGCCAATTTCTATCTTCAAGGGTAATTATAAGGCATTTAAAAGAGCAAGAATACGTCCTCTGGGTTCCTCTAAATCAAAAGTCTCTACTTTAGAATTTATCCTTATCTTAACCCAGGTAGGATCCTCTTCATCAAATAGAACTACCTTGGAGCTTTTTCTAAAGACCTCGAATAAATTGATATCTAAGTTAGCCATCTTCTTAGAGTCAAGAAATACCTTGAGGGGCTGATTCAGGGCTTTGGCCTTGGTCTTAAGATTACCGGTGCCTACCCTCTTAGGGTCAAAGGGAGTTTTGTTCTTTAACATATAAAAACAGATTCTTAGGAATTTATCTGCTACAGCTATCACTGCTTGCATAGGTTTTTTACCTAATATTTTAGTCTCGTAAAGAAAATAATCAGTAAAGGGTGGACAGCTTCTTATCAAGCTAAAGGCAGATAAAATAGAGGTTGTTCTTAAAGAGCTGATACCCTTTTTACTGATGTATCGCTTCCTGCGAGTTTGTCCTGAACTATTTTCTACTGTATCCAGACCTGCTAATTTAACCAATTGGCGTCCATTAGAAAACGTATTGATGTTACCTACTTCAGCTATTACCTCAGATGCTAAAATAGGTCCGATACCTTTAATAGTAGTGAGAGTCTGACCTAGCTCTTTGAGATAATTATTAATGTCCTTCTTTAAGATAGAGATCTGTCTTTTTAAAAGCTCAATTTGCTCTAAGATCATTTGAATCTGTTTAATATGAGCTTGATTATCAGTCCTTATACCTAAGGAAAGTTGAATTTGAGAGAGCAACTTCTTAGGGGTGATCTTAGTATTATTAGTTCCATAGATTCTAAATACAGAGGAAAGTTCCTCTAAAGAGGTAGATTCAAGAAGATCTAAACTGGGGAAAAATCTTAAGATGGCCATAGAGAGTCTACCTGTTATATCAGTAAAAGCATCCACTAACTCCGGACACAGCTCGTAAACGATGGTTTTTAGCTTTATCTTTTTGGAGGAAAGCTCTAAGACAAGATCTCTTCGATTGCGAACCGTCTTCTGGAGCAAACGGAAAATCCCTAACATAAACCTGGCGGGATTGGATTTACTATCACAAACAAGATCACAAATAAGTCCCGGATCTATTTTATCGTTTTTGTTAGCCGCAGGATCCTCTTCTTTTCTTTTGTAATGAACCTGAACCGGATTAACTAAATGGACATTACAACCTCTATCATACAGAGCATAGCCCAAAGGCTTCCAGTAAATGCCTGTAGGTTCTAAGGCAAAGATAGTATTTTTAGCATGATGCTCTTTCATAAGACATGTGACTTTTTCTAAGAGGAAGTCTAACCCCTTTTTAGAGTTATAAATCTTTAAAACAGGAGAAACGAGCTCCCGCGTCTCTAAAATTTTTACTCGGGCATAATGTCTTTTCTTATGGACATCTATACCTGTTACTAAAGTGGGAGAGTTTTTTGTCTTCATCGTAAACTCCTAAGTTAATATTTTGCCTTTTCGGCAAGGGATAATTTTTATCTATAATATCAAATATTATGCAATGATAAAGGTGAATAGGCAGATTGTATAATGTCTGCCGCCCTACTTTGTTTAATAAAGATTTAGTAGGGTACCAAAATCTATTATACACCAGGAGGTGAAAGGTAAGAAAATAAACAGGCCC